>JAGVCC010000313.1 GCA_020059395.1 Chitinophagales bacterium
AAGATTCCTCCTTAGCTCAGTTGGTTAGAGCATCTGACTGTTAATCAGAGGGTCGCTGGTTCAAGTCCAGCAGGGGGAGCAAAAAGGTCAGCTTAATGCTGACCTTTTTTTATTACAGAGTCTATTATACTCACCTCAACTTCTCCAACAAAGCTTTAGTGGCTTTTATACCTTCATCCTCACTTAATTTGTCGCCTTCAAATTCTATCCCAATATTTCCTTTAAAGCCAGCCTCTTTAACTATTTTCAAAATACGGGCATAATCAATTTGTGTTTCGTTTCCATCAGTATTAAATCCATAGGTTTTTGCACTTACACCTTTGGCGTATGGCATTAATTCTGTAACGCCTTTGTACCTGTCATATTCTTTTTTGCATCCGTCGGCAGTTCTTTCTATACAAAAATTACCAAAATCTGGCAATGTGCCAACGTTTTCCATATTTACTGCTTTCATAACACCTGCCAGCCACAAACCATCTGATGAATACCCCCCATGATTTTCAACCACCACATTTATTTTTTCCTTAGATGCAAATGCGCCTAATTTTTGTAATCCATCTGCAGCATTTTTAGCAACTTCTTCCGCAGTTCCTGTACCTGCCGCATTCACCCTAATGGTGGGGGCGCCCAGTCTTTTGGCTATCATCACCCAGTCATAATGATTTGCTACAGCTTTTTGTCTTTCAACGGAGTCAGCGTTACCAATGTCGCCTAAAGCATCACACATTATCAGGCCTACTTTTACTCCTGCATCATCACATTTCTTTTTAAAGGTGGTCCAGTATGCAGTGTCTTTAGCTTTGCTGAAATAAAATGTGTTAACCAGCTCAATGGTATTTACGCCATACCCGGCAGCAATTTTCGGAAAATCATCAGGGTGCAGTTTTCCCTGCAACAGCGAATCTGGATTTTCTTTAAGCAGGCGGCCAAATCTTTCCCAATCTCCATTAAGTGTGTTGCCGAAAAAACTTTTATGCAATGACCATTGCGCCAAAGAAATATTCAAATCCGGCGCCTGCTTTTTTTTTGAGCCGCACGAGGTAAACATTATAGAAGCAATAAAGCAACCAATAATAATTTGTTTCATAAAAATTAAATTTTGTAACAGATGTTTTAATGAATGTAAAGAAAATAAATTTTAAGCAGGTATTAAACTATGAGAAATTACTTTTAAAATTTGGTATTGGGTACAGCATGAAATATGCATTGTGTAAACTATGCAGGCCCAATAACCTAGTAAATAAAAAAAGAGCCACTATAAATAGCCGCTCTTTTTAATTTCTTTCTGAATCGTTATTAACTCAGGTGCTTAGCCAAAAACTTAGCCATATCAAACATAGATACCTGTGCTTTACCACCGAAAACAACTTTCAGTTTTTCATCAGCATTAATCATACGTTTGTTTTTAGCATCCTGCAGTTTATTCTTTTTAATGTACTCCCATATTTTTTTAACTGCTTCAGTACGGGGTAATGCTTTTGTACCTACTACTGCACCTAACGCTGCACTTGGAGTAAGCGCTTTCATAAACGCTGCGTTTGGTTTACGTGCACTCTTCTTTTTAGGAGCTGCTTTTTTTACTGCTTTTTTAGGAGCCGCTGCTTTTTTAGGAGCTGCTTTCTTAGCAGCTTTTTTAGGAGCCGCTGCTTTTTTAGCTGCAGGTTTTTTTGCAGCTTTTTTTGCAACTTTCTTTGCCATGTTGTTTTAAATTTAGAAATTAATGGATAGTAAAAATTAATTTAACAGTATCAAATATAAACCATTTCCTCACGCTGTAAACAATAAAAAAAATAATTAACAGGCAATGGAATAACCTGTTAATAACGATAACTGCAACCGGCTTAAAAAAAACAAAATATTATGACTGTTTCACAGCTTATTAATCGCTACCAATTACAGCCCCACCCTGAAGGCGGCTGGTATAAAGAAACTTATAAAAGCGATGAACAAATCGCTGCAAATGCTTTACCACAAAGGTTTTCGGACAACAGGGCATTTAGCACAGCTATATACTTTTTACTGGAACAGGGCAACTTTTCTGCCTTTCACCGTATTAAAAGTGATGAGTGCTGGCACTTTTATGCAGGGCAGCCGCTGGAAGTATATATAATTATGCACACCGGGGAGTTAGCCGTTATTTCATTGGGAAATGACATAGCAAACGGTCAGTTGTTTCAATATGTAGTGCCTGCAAACTGCTGGTTTGCCAGCCGCCCCGCAGCAAAAAGTGCCTTTAGTTTTGTGGGTTGTACGGTGGCACCAGGGTTTGATTTTGCCGATTTTGAACTGGCAACTGCAAATGATTTAATTGAACAGCATCCGCAGCATACCACAATAATTAAGCAGTTATGCAGGAAATGATTTTTTGCTTTGCAAAACGAGTACACAGTTTTTTAAGCGAATAATCCCAATTGTACAGGCCGTTTTTGTGTTATGGCCGTTCCTGAATTGTCTGCCGCTATGGTGTAAACTGCTGAAGCTTCATGCCGGGATGCAACAATTATTTTTGTTTGGCCGGCGTGTGTGCCAAACAGTTGTTGCACAATTTCCGGCGCATTATTTTCTTTTGACAAATGCGATAAAATTAAATGAGATAAATGCTGAGCCCTGTGGTTAACAAATAATTCAAGTGCTTCTTTATTTGATAAATGCCCTTCGCCGCCACGTATGCGGTTTTTTAAATGAATGGGATAACGGCCATTTTCAAGCATGGCTTCATCATAATTCGATTCTAAAAAAACAGCATGACATTGTTTAAAATTTTCAACTACGTTATTGCATACACTGCCAATATCTGTAAACACACCTACATTAATATTATTATAGCCCACAACAAAACTGTGAGGATCTACAGCATCATGCTTTTTTAAAAATGGCGTAACTGTTAATTGTCCAATACCAATTGCAGTGTTTGCTGTAAATGTTTTTGACAAATGGCTGATAAGTATTGGGCCTTTTTTTGCTGTGCCTGCAGTAATATAAACAGGCAGCTTATATTTATTGGCAAATGTGGATACACCTTTTATATGATCGCCATGCTCATGCGATACAAAAATGGCCTTTACTTTTTTTAT
>JAGVCC010000030.1 GCA_020059395.1 Chitinophagales bacterium
AGCTGCAGCAGGATAAAAACAAAGAGGCAACGGCACGTAAAACATTGGGTGAAGCACTTGAAAGGGAGTTCAGGCTCAACATGATTACTTACAATCGTATGCTTGTTTTATTAGGCGAAGAGCCACGGGAAAATTTTGATAAGTATTACTATGAGCTGAAAGGTGAAATTGATTTTGTTTTTGATAAAGGTGGTAATAACATACAACAAAACGCTAACAATGAGCAAGGAAACACACAGCAACCAGCCAGTTAAAAACGAACTGCCTGCATCAATGAAAGCCGTTATTAAAGATAAAATGGCTGATAAAGAAAAAGCATTAACTGACAAAAAAGTTATACTAAAATGAAAGTAGGCATAATACCCGAAAACCTAACAGGTAAGGAGTTATACAACTTCATTGTAAAAAATGAGGCTTTAATTATTCATACTAAAAAAAGTATGGTTAAAGAAGCCGATAGTGTTGTGGCGGCAAGGTTGTATGTAGATGATAAGGGTGCCATTGTTAGCAAAGCAGAAGTTGAAACTGCTGCAGTTAATCCATCAAAATTAAAAGTGGCTGTTGTAATTAACACCACCAATTATTTAGATAGCCATGGCGATGTACACATACCTGGTATTTGGAAAAAAAGCCTTAACGATAATAAAGGCGGTTTTTATTTATTGAAAGAACACCGCCGCAGTTTTGAAGATGTAATTGGCGAAGGCTTAAAAGGTGTTACCAAATTAATGGCATGGGCAGAATTGGGTATTGCATTGCCCGGCACTACAGAGGCATTATTATTTACAGGTGAAATAGACAAAGAGCGTAACAGCTTCATGTTTGAACAATACCAAAAAGGGTTTGTAAAAAAACACAGTGTTGGTATGCGGTATGTAAAGTTTGTTACCTGCATTAATGATGATGATTACCCGGTACAAAAAGAAAACTGGGATAAGTATATAGTGCAAGTTGCCAACCGTAAAGAAGCTGAAGATGAAGGTTATTTCTGGGCTGTGTTAGAAGCACAGGTTATTGAAGGCAGCGCCGTATTATTTGCAAGTAATTGCATGACACCTACTTTGGAAGTATCAGCTATTGAAGAAGCAGCCACTAAGAATGAGCCGTCTGCGGGCACTCAGGAAGAGCCGGTAAAAGAAGATTTTTCAGGCTGGCTTAATAACACACAATTTATCAAACTTTAAAAATTTATTTCAAAATGGAAAAGGAAATAAAAGAAGCCGTTGAAGCCATCGGCAAACAGGCAAGCGAAGCCTTAAAAACGCATGTGGCTGATGCCACCAAAACGCTGGAAGGCGTAGCCGCAAAAGCCGCTGATGAAGCTGCTAAAAACGGCGGGTACATTTCTAAAGATATTTTAGAAGAGTATAAAGCCGAAGCTGCTAAAGCAGTAGAAAAACTGGATGAAATTGCCAGGAAACAGGGCCTTGAAATTGAACAGCTGAAACAGGCAGCTACCGAAAATGTAGGTACATCAATGTACAAAGCGCTGGAAAAAGCATTTGAAGAAGTAAAAGATGAAGTTGGCACCATCACAAAACAACGTGCCGGCTCTATTGCTTTAAAAAATGTAATTAACGTTGGTGGTATTAGTGCTGGTAACTCATATAGCGGTTCTGCTATTGGTGCAAGCATTAGTGGTACAAACAACATTCGTGAAAGCGCAGATGCACCGGTATTTACCCAGGCCCGTACAAAACCTGTACTGTCAAACTTTGTAAGTACTCAAAGCTCAAACGCTTCGCATGTTGTGTATTGGGAAGAAAACAACCGTACAGGTGCATTTGCAGTTACTGCAGAGGGCGCTTTAAAACCATTTGTTGGTTACAGCTTTACTAAGCGTACAGCAGATTGGAGAAAAGCAACCGGCCGTGCACCATTTTCTGAAGAGTTTTTAACTGACTTTCCTCGTTTCTACAGCATCATAGTTTCATTAATGGAATATGACTGCGAAAACGATTTGGACACGCTGTTAACTACTGATGCTATTGCGGCTGCAGCTCCTTATGCTAATGCATCTTTAGCTGGTAAAATTGATAATGCAGATAAATATGCAGCAATTGGTGCAGTTATCTGCCAAATTCAATTAGCAAATTTTGATGCAAATGTAATTGCATTAAACCCGGCTGATATTTGGGAAATGCGTTTGCAAAAAGGCAGTGATGGCCATTATGTATTGCCTCCTTTTGTTTTCAATAATCAGCAAATTGACGGCATCCGTGTTATCAGCAGCAACAAAGTAGCTGTGGGTAACGTGTTTGTTGCAGATGCAATGGCATACCAAGTTATACGCAAGGTGTACCCTGAAGTACGTATTGGCTATGCAGCAGATACAAACGACTGGGCACGTAATCAAATGACTGTAATGGTAGAAAAAGCATTCTTTAACTACCTGCCACTGTCTAAGCGCCCTGCATTTGTGTACACCAGCTTTGCAACTGTACTTACATCTATCGAAAAACCAGCTTAAGCCGGTTTTTTGGCAGATTATTAATCACAATTTTTAATTAAAACTTTTAAAAGTTATAAAAATGGCTGAAAATAAAAATTTAGCTGCTGAAGCAGCAAAAGAACTGGGCACCACCACAGCAGATTTGCTGAAAGAAGGTGAAACGGCGGCAACGCTTGAGACTGTAAAGTTTAAAGTGAGTTACCCTAAAGACTTTAAAGGCACTAAGCACTTTAAAGATGATAGCGTAATTAATGTGCACCCCATTACCGGTGAGCAGTTTGAAAAACGTGGTATTGGCAAAATGGTTAAATAAGCAAACTGGCAATGTCATTATACCAAACACTTGTAAACAGGTTATATTTTGATGGCGAATACACTATTGGCCAATCAGAACAACCAGCAGTTGAAGCTGAACTAAATTTATTTATACGCAGGTATGAATATGACTTTTTAGTGCAGCTGCTGGGCCTTCCATTGTATGAAGCATTTTATGCAGGAATGCAAGGCGATGAACCTGCTACAAGGTGGCTGGAAATGGCATACGGTAAAGCATTTTTGTTAGATGCTGCAAGCGTAAAAACAGGTTGTAAAGTGGATGCGATGGGCAGGGTAAAAGCTATACCATCGCTTCCATTTTTCGATAAAATGAATGTAAACTATCGTGGGCTGTTAAATGCCCCGGAAGATTTGGCTGATCCCTCATTATTACATGCAGGGTATGGCGCCACAAGCCCAATTGCTAAATACATTTATTATCACTGGATGAAAAGCCACGCCACCACAACAGGCGGCAGCGGCGAAAGCACTGCAGCAGTACACAATGCCACACCAATTGCCAACACACAAAAAATGTGCAGGGCTTATAATGAAATGTGCAAAGAAGTGATAGATTTCTACCATTTTTTAGACATGTACATTATGAATTACCCTGAGTTTGATTTAGAGCCAAACAGTCGATTTGCACCAGCGCCAATTAACCAATACAATTTCTTGTAACTGAATGAATCCGGTTGTTGTAAATATTATGCAGGAGGTGGTAGATAAGGTAAGCGAAAAAAAATTACTTTATCTGCA
>JAGVCC010000324.1 GCA_020059395.1 Chitinophagales bacterium
AGGCGTTGCTCCATTTGCAAACAGTTGCCATGCAATCATGCTCTTGCAAATATGAATACCCCTGTCGTTTACAATACAGGTTTTAATAACATCGTACCCGTTGGCTTTAAAAATTTCTGCCACACTCCAGCCCAAAAAATTATTACGTAAATGGCCAAGATGTAAAGGTTTGTTGGTATTGGGGCTGCTGTATTCCACCATCACTTTTTTCCCATTCGCTTCTTTTTTACCAAATAAAGTATTGCTGTAGTTTGTTTGTAATACCTGCATCCAGTACGCATCGGCCACGGTAAGGTTTAAAAAGCCTTTAATAATATTGAACTTTGAAAACAACTGCGGATAGTTTGCAGTTAAATGATTGCCCAGTTTATTACCAATATCATCCGGCGATAATTTTAGCGACTTTACCAGCGAAAACAATACCACGGTATAATCTCCTTCAAACTCGGGCTTGGTGGCATTTACCTGAAAATCTTTTTCTGTAAAACTGCCTTCAAATAAGGCATGTAAACTTTCTACGGTGCTTTGCTGTAACTGTTTAACTACTTGCATGGGCGCAAAGATAAGGAAGATGGGAGACGGAAGAAAGGAGATGGAAGGCACAGTATTGAAGCAGCATCTTATATTTATTGTAATGCAGCTATCAACAATATGCATCTGCTCACTTCCCACTTCTTTTTCTTCTTTGTTCTCCGCACTTCCTTCTTCAAACTTCCTTCTTCCCACTTCCTTCTTCAAACTAAAAATCACCTGTAAAAAACCACCGTCTTCCCTTATCTTTGCACACTTTTTTTACATACTATGATAAGTGCAAATAATATAACCCTGGCCTATGGCAAAAGGGTACTGTTCGACGAGGTTAAAATAAATTTTACAAAAGGCAACTGCTATGGCATTATTGGTGCCAATGGTGCCGGTAAATCTACCTTTTTAAAAATACTAAGCGGCGATATTGAGCCTAACAAGGGTACTATTGATATTACCCCCGGCGAACGTATGGCTGTATTAAACCAAAACCAGTTTGCATTTGACGACCATACCGTGGTAAGCACAGTGCTTATGGGCCACAAAGAAATGTGGAAAGTGATGCATGAAAAAGATGCCCTGTATGCTAAAGAAGACTTTAGCGAAGCGGATGGCATTAAAGCCGGCGAACTGGAAGAAAAATTTGGCGAAATGGGCGGCTACACTGCCGAAAGTGATGCAGCCACTTTATTAAGTGAGCTGGGTGTAAAAGATGAAGTACACAATTTACTTATGAAAGATGTGGCGGCCAACGTTAAAGTACGTGTGCTGCTGGCACAGGCATTGTTTGGCAACCCTGATATTTTATTACTGGATGAGCCTACCAATAACCTGGATGTGGAAACAATCAGCTGGTTAGAAAATTTTTTAGCAGACTATCAAAATATAGTGTTGGTAGTAAGCCACGACCGTCACTTTTTAGACTCTGTTTGTACACACGTGGCGGACGTTGATAAAAACAAAATAAAAATTTACACCGGTAATTATACTTTCTGGTACGAAAGCTCTCAGTTAGCAGCAAGGCAGGCAAGCGATAAAAATAAAAAAGCAGAAGATAAAAAGAAAGACCTTTTGGAATTTATTGCCCGCTTTAGTGCCAATGCTAGTAAAAGTAAACAGGCTACCAGCCGTAAAAAAGCGCTGGATAAACTGGTGTTTGAAGACATTGTTGCCAGCAGCAGAAAATACCCCGGCATTATTTTTAAACAGGACAGAGAGGTGGGTAACGAAATTTTGAAAGTGGATAATCTTTCAAAAGTTATTGATGGCAAAACCATTTTCAGCAAAGTAAAATTTGATATTCAGAAGGGTGATAAAATTGCCTTTATAAGCCGGGATCCTATTGCCCTTACTTCGTTTTTTGAAATAATTAATGGTAAAATGAAAGCCGATGGCGGCACTTTTGAATGGGGCACCACCGTAACCACCGCTTATTTACCTAACGATAACAGCGAATATTTTGCCGGCAATACCGATAACTTAATGGACTGGCTGCGCCAGTTTGTACCACCAAATACTAAAGAAACGGTGGATGAAGATTTCCTCCGTGGCTTCCTGGGTAAAATGTTATTTAGCGGAGAAGAAATTTTGAAGAAAACCAATGTATTAAGCGGTGGTGAAAAAGTGCGCTGCATGGTAAGTAAAATGATGCTGCAAAACCCTAATGTGGTAATATTAGATGAACCCACCAACCACCTGGATTTGGAAAGTATCACTTCCTTTAACGATGGTATGATTGCATTTCCGGGTATTGTGCTGTTAAGCAGTCACGACCACCAGTTTATGCAAACCGTAAGTAACCGTGTAATTGAATTAACACCCAAAGGTATTATTGATAAACTGATGAGCTTTGATGAATACCTGGAAGATGAAAGAGTGAAAGCGACGAGAGAGGAAATGTATAGTTAATGGTGAATAGCGAATGTAAAATATCGAATGTTATTTATTTCGGAAATTTAATATAGTATCGAATATAAAAACATTCGCCATTCGTAAATTCAATATTTACAATTTTAAAATTGCCTAAAGACAAAATCATATCCCTAATCGATTTTTTTTACCCGCCGTTTAAAAAATTAATGCCGCAGCAAACCTTTAGGTATGCTGCCTGTGGTGGCGGCAATACAGTGCTGGGCATTGTAGTTTTTTATGTTTTTCATGAGTATGTTTTTAAGGGCAAAATTTTTTCTTTTAACTTTTATGCGCTGGAAGCACACACTGCCAGTAACATCATTTCTTTTTGCGTAACGCTGCTGGTGGGTTTTTTATTAATGAAATATGTGGTGTTTACCGGAAGTAATCTTAAAGGCCGCATTCAGCTGTTCCGTTACACCCTGTCCTCTTTAATAAATCTGTTAATAAGCACCGTATTATTAAAGCTTTTTGTAGAGCAGCTGCAGTTAAATGCTATTGCAGCCCAGTTAATAACAACAGTAATTGTAATTGTAATTGCGTATTTAAGCCAGAAACATTTTACATTTAAGATAAAAGCCGCAGAAAAGCAGTAAAACCCTGCAAAAAACCTAATCAGGCAAGGGTAATGTAAAAAAAATGTTAAGGAATTTGATGTTTGAATTGAAAATTGATATAAATTGCTGCCCAATCAGGACTTAAAAAAAATAAGTCCCTCTGTAGAAACAGAGCGACTTTAACGATTGCTTGCTATATGAAAAATTCTTGAATGCTTTTATTTCGAGGATTGTCTTGCTAAAATCTTTATTCAATTACTGCACATGTTGCAGATTTACGATTGGTTGCTTTACTTTAACGATTGTCTGCTATTTCTTTTAAACTCATCCTCTTTCACAAAAGTAGGATGAGTTTTATTTTTGCTAAAATCAACTTAATATTGGTTTTATTACGCTGAAACCGATTGCGTAGGGATAAAACCCACGCCAGTATTGAGTTTTTAAATAAATAATTAATGATGCCCAACAGGTTTACAGATACATTATTTCAATTAATAAAGAGTCTTGAAAAGGCCGAAAAGCGCCATTTTAAGCTCTATATCAAGCGAAGCTCGGGCAATGAGGACCTGAAAATTGTGGAATTGTTTGATGCAATGGACAAATTACCTGAGTATGATGAGGCATTGCTGCTTAAAAAACTAAAATCAATACAGAAGCCACAGCTTTCTAATATCAAGGTACACTTGTATAAACAGCTGCTGGCCAGCCTGCGCCTGCTTAAAAGCCATGACAGTATTGACCTGCAGCTGAACGAGCAGTTTGACTACGCACATATCCTTTATAAAAAAGGCCTTTTTAGCCAAAGCTTAAAAATTTTAGACAAGGCAAAAGAAATGGCCAAAGCCAACCACAAAATGAATTTTTTAGTGGGTGCCATTGCCCTGGAAAAACGTATAGAAACCCTGCACATAACCCGTGATATGCAAACCCGGGCAGAAGACCTTAGCGCAGAAATAAATGAAGTAACACAACGCATAAGCTCCGTTAGCCGCCTTAGCAACCTTGCCATGCTGCTGTACAGCTGGTTTATTAAAAATGGCCATGCCCGTAATGAGCAGGACGAAGCCAATGTAAAAGCATACTTACGCACACATTTACCAGCCGATGCTTTTGAGCAAACCGGTTTTTACGAAAACCTGTACCTGTACCAAAGCCTTTGCTGGTATGCTTTTATACGGCAGGACTTTTTAATGTACTACCGCTACGCACAAAAATGGGTAGATATTTTTGATGCAGAACCACTAATGATAAGAGTAGAAACAGGCCATTACATTAAAGGGCTGCACACTTTATTAAATGCCCATTTTGATTTGCGCAATTACAAACGCTTTGAAGACACACTGACAAAATTTGAAAAATTTGCACAGGCCGACCGGGTACGCCTGCACGACAACTTCCGCACACAGGCATTTGTGTACATATACAATGCAAAAATTAACTGGCACAACATGACGGGCACTTTTGCTGCCGGTGTAAAACTGGTGCCTCAGCTGCTGGAAAAAATGGAAGAAAATATGTTGTTTATTGATGAGCACCGCATAATGGTGTTTAACTATAAAATTGCCAGCATGTATTTTGGCAATGGAGATTTTGATACCTGTATAGATTACCTGCAAAAAATTATAAACGAAAACACAGAGGTACGAAGCGACCTGCAAAGCTACAGCCGACTGATGCACCTGATGGCGCATTACGAGCTGGGCAATTACGATTTGATGGAATACCTGAGCAAATCGGTGTACCGGTTTATGAGTAAAAAAGAAAACCTAACAATAATAGAAGAAGAGATTTTTAAATTTTTACGCAAAACTTTTCACCTGGACCGCAGTAAGGTGCAGGCAGAACTGGTAAAATTTTTAGACCGTATAAAAGGCCTTGAAAAAAACCGCCACGAAACAAGGGCCTTTGCTTACCTGGATATTATTAGCTGGGTAGAAGGCAAAGTCTATCGCAAAACAATGGGTGAAATTTTGCAGGAAAAATATAGGGCCAGCAGGCACAGCGGCAAGTAAACTGATATTGAATGGAGGAATATCGAATGGCGAATGTTGTTTAACAGCAATGAATCTTGTAGCCCTTCCTTCTTAATCCTGTTACCCAAGTTGTAACATTCAAATACGCTTTGATAAAAGCTAAATAGTAATTCTTAGTTGAACGGAGCGTCCCCGAGTCAGCGCACAACCTTACTCGGGGCAGGTGCCACCGCTGCTTCATCAAGGCTCAAAAGCCGGTAATCAAAAAAAAACTCCCGCAGATTTCGCAGATGCCGCTGATAGTGCTGCGTATTCTGCGCCATCTGCGGGCCAACCTTCGCTCATATCTTCGCTGGTTCCCCCTTTAGGGGGCGGAGGGGGCTCTTCTTCTGCCATTTTTGCATATTTCCCCCACTGGCACAATCATTGACAAATACCCATGTAAATCTTAAAACTTAAACAATGGGAAAGATAATAGGAATTGACTTAGGAACCACCAACAGCTGCGTAAGCGTAATGGAAGGTAACGAGCCAGTAGTAATTGCCAACGATGAAGGACGCCGTACAACCCCGTCTGTAGTGGCATTTTTAAAAAATGGCGAACGTAAAGTGGGCGACCCTGCAAAGCGCCAGGCCATTACCAATCCGCAAAACACCATTATGAGTGTAAAGCGTTTTATGGGCCGCAAGTTTGACGAAATAACCGAAGAAAGCAGCCACTGGAGCTACAAAGTGGTAAAAGGCGACAATAATACAGTGCGTATTGACATAGATGGCAGATTATACACGCC
>JAGVCC010000479.1 GCA_020059395.1 Chitinophagales bacterium
AAATTCGTCATACGTACTTCGTTTTCCATTCGCTTAACAGAATAATTTCTCAAATCATTTTGCTTGCTTACCCATTCCCTGCCTGTGCCGCCAACGCAAGGATGAAACAAAGTATGATTACCCAACTCATGCCCCGTTACTGCCAATTTTTTCCAATCATTCAAACGGTTTTGCATGGAGTTGGAAAATGCTGTAATGTAAAAAGTGGCTTTTAAACCCAGAGAATCCAGCACAGGTACAGCATTATCGAGATGTTCGTTGATGGCATCGTCGTAAGTAATTACAACAGCAGCTTTTTTGCCCCGCCATGCAGGGTTTCCAAATTGTGCTTTGGCAGAAAATGTAAATAAGCATACAACTGCAATGAATAAACTGTATTGTTTCATTCGTATTATTTATCTATTTGAAAAGGCGAAGCTGGCAACCCTTCTTTATTATATAAATTCGGATTTACCGGATTATCTGCCCATGCATATCGTATGTATTTAGGTTCTTTTACCACATCACTCCAAACAATAATTTTATCCCCTTCTAATTTTGTTTGTGCCGATACAAATTTTTTATCGTCACCGGCAATAGCAAACTCTGCAGGAGCTTCTCCATCATTGGTTGTTAAGCCACTGCCGGTATTACTAAAGCTGATGATGATTTTATTTCCTTCTGTTATATGCGATTGATAAAGCGGCCCGGAGTGAATAATATTTTCACCGTATGCCAATTTCATAGCTGCCAAAGCAAGCCTTTCACCCACATCTTTTTTATTATCTGGATGAATATCATTCCACTCACCCAAGTCAATTGCAACTGCCATTGCTGTATTGGGCACTGATAAAGATTTTAACTGCGATTCTCTCAGCATTGCCCAACCACTTTCTGAAGGCAGGTAATTATAATCCATAAAGCCGGGAAGTTGTACAAAGAGAAAAGGCAGCGTACCTGATTGCCATTTATTTCTCCAGTCAATAATTTGTGCCGGTTGTAATTTTGCATATTCTTCTGCTCTGCCTGCATTACTTTCGCCCTGATACCAGCAAAAACCTTTGATAGTATAATTTATTACAGGGGCCACCATTGCATTGTATAAAGCAGCAGGTTGCAGGTGCGCCGCAATACCACCGCCACCAAAGCCACCAGTGCCGGGCACAAAAACTTCTCCTACTTTATAATGCCATGTTCCTTTCAAATCAACAGTATCCTTGCCAGAAAAAATGCAATATGGTTTGTCAGGAACAAACCCGCCCTTACCTGCATTATTAGTTACTTTAATAACAAAAATATTTTTACCGGCTTTTAATAAATCTGCAGGAACATTATATCTTCTTTGAGGATACTGATAGCCGGTACCGCCAACCTGTTTTCCATTTATATATAATACATCCGCATCAACAATTCTTCCTAGAAAAACTTTTGCTGATTTACCAATCATTGATGCTGGTATATCAATTTCTTTTCTGTACCAAACTGTGCCGTTTAAATCTTTGATGCCCTGGTCTTCCCAATAGCCGGGAATGTTGATATTCTTCCATCCTTTAGGTGTGTATGTTTCATCGTACCATTTTTTTTCACCTGTCAACCCTTTATCCATTGTTTTCCTGAATACACTATCTGAAAAAGGCCTTCTGTTTAATCTATTGATAGAATCAGTTTCTTTATTTTTTTGAATAGTATTTATAATTGTTGAAAAATCTTTCAAGCCTTCTTCACTCGTCCATGCTTCAATAGGTGTGCCGCCCCAACTGGCATTAATAATACCAATGGGTACCTGGTATTTTTCATATAGTTTTTTTGCAAAGAAATAAGCCACGGCGGAGAAGGGCCTTACATCTTCGCCAACAGCATATTTCCATAAGCCAGAAGGCAGGTTTGCCTGCGGCCCTTGCAGACTGGTAACAGTGGACACTAAAAACTGCCTGATATTACTGTTATTGGCTTCCGTAATTTCTTTTGCATAAGTTATATCATGAATGTTTAATTGATGCACCATATTACTCTGCCCGCTGCAAAACCATACATCGCCAAATAAAATATCTTTGAGTATAATTTTATTTTTTCCACTTATACTCATGTTGTGTGGCCCGCCAGCTTTTACCGGAGCAACAGTAACCACCCAATTGCCATTTGCAGTTGCTTTTGTTTTGTATGTTTTGTTATTGAGTTGTATGGTAATTTTTTCGCCAGCAGAAGCCCAGCCCCAAATTTTAATGTTGGCATCTCTTTGCAAAATCATACTGTCACGAATTATTTGCGGCAGTTTTACTTGTGCAATTAAAAATTGAGGAACTAAGAAAAGAATTAAAAATATTTTTTTCATATTATTTTTTTTGAACCATACAAGGCCCGCCTGTACGGGCAAGCATATAAGAAATACAAGAACAAAACTTAATTGCCTTCTATGTCTTGTATGGTTAGTGATTTATTCAAATTGAAAAGCAAAATATGTTGCCGGCTTTGTACCAATATTTTTTATGGCATGAGATACGTTGCTGCCGAGATAATAAAAACCACCTGTTGCTGTTTTCACAATTGCGTTGCCCAACTGCATTTCTGTATCCCCTTCCAGCATCCACACTATTTCTTCGGCTCGGTGGGTGTGTGGCTCATGACTTTTTAATCCTTCTTTTAATGTAGTTACATGCATTTCAAATCTTTTTTGCATGGGTGTGGGTTGTTCAAAAAAATCACGGCGGCCACCACCATTATTGTTTGGTTTAAAAGGAATGTCTTCCCAAATTTTTACAAAGGAGTTACCGCCTCTTTGTTTATCAGCAGGTTTTTTGCTGGTGTATTTCATGGCAAAAAATTCAACTGCTCCTTTGCCTGTTTTTTTGATGGAGTATTTTTGGCCGGGTAATAAAATTACCACACTGTTTGCAGTAAGATTATAAGAGGAGCCGTTAA
>JAGVCC010000077.1 GCA_020059395.1 Chitinophagales bacterium
ATCTAAAAACATATTTCATATAATTAAACAAAGATTTTAATTATAATATTTTGATATTCAATTGTTAATGAATTATTTGTTATCTTTTTTATATCTGGCTTTTTGAGGTTTTTCTGCGGGGTATTGCTGCAATTCATTTTGTAAAATAATTACTCGGTTTCCTAAAATATTTATGTTGTGATATTGTATGGTGTTATTCCTCTTTTTGTTTAAAATTGAAATTATCTTAATCGCCTCATCAAGCATTAAACAGATATTCTGCAAGGCTATAAAAGCCCATCCGCTTTGTGTTGTGGTAACCGAATTGTAACAAATTCGATCAAATTGCATGAGTATATCAGTTATTAATTTTTGAATATGCATTTCGCTTAACGGCTGGTTAGTGTTGCCGATTTGAGTAAACCAAATTTGCCGGTACTCGTAAAAAACTTTGCAAAAAATATCATTCAACTCCACCATTTTACTTTGTAAAAATTTATTTGTTTCAGCCATAAATTTTGCCATATCTCTTTTACTCGAAAAAGAGACGCATATTCTATTGCCAAACCAAACATCATAACATTTGGTGGATGGGTTAAAAATAAAATTTGTTACTTGATACTTTTTCATTTCAAATATGCATTAGTATGTAACGCACGTTAGTGTTATTTTACAATAATATATAAATATGTAAAAATTTAATTTTTCCTATAATTAATAATATGTTACAAAATACTAAATATAAAAAACCAGTCCCACAGCGGATTACAGCCAATTGATACAAGAAGTAGTGCAATGTAGTAAAAACCACTTGCACCATTGCCAATATTTATAACTACCCAACCCAATACGGTAAACGCTTTTAACACAAATTTGTATAAACATTAAAGCAAACCTTATTTTAATTTGTTTTATTTGTTATACCTAAACCTTACAACATGGCCCGTACCAAAAAAAAAGCCACTATAAAAATTACTGGTGGCGCATTAATGCCAATTTCTTTTCCAGCGCTTCCATTTCAGCAAGTACAGCTGCCGAAGGCCGGTCGTAAACCTTCGCATAAATCTCGGCAATAAAGTTGCCTATAACCACTTGCTTTGTTTCTTGCCGCTGCACACTTTCATAAATTTGTGCAATGCTTTTATTAAGGGTAAGCTTAAAGTCTGCAGGTTGCCGCCGGGTGCCATACTTGGGCGCATCTTCATTTAAAGTATTATCAGTATCAACGCCAGCCTTATCATAGCCATACCGGATCAGTTCCTCCTTAAATGTCAATTTCATTTTATCAATAAACTTTTTACTGGCATCGCCATTACTTAACCGTTGGCTTAAGTAGCCGCTGTTATACCCCATATGCTTGCTAATCTCCTTTGCAGTAAAGCCTGTTAGATTTTGTACAATTTTTACCAATGTTTCAAGTGCTTCATTGTTATTCATATAATATTTATTAGATTAATTTATATAACTTCTAAATTTTAAAAAATACCAAAATAATATTTGTTAACTGCTAAAATGTTATTTAAGTTTGTTCTCAGATACCCAAACGTACACAAACGTACACAATCGTACACAAAGATAAAAGTAGATAACAAAACATACAATACCCTTTTACGGGAATTATTAAAATAATAACTGATGAATATTAAAATACCACCTCAAACACTTTTAATTATAAAAAGACTAACTGTAAAGGGAGATTATAAAAACATTGGGAAAACAGAAGCAGGCCGTGTTAAAGTAAGCCGCACCATAAAAAAAGGCGAAGGCGATGTTAAACTGGTAGCCAACATAGTTAGTTACTACAATAAAAAACAAAATGCCCGCCGCCGGGCTGTAATAAAAAAAGCAAAAGCCATTAAAAACGCCGCTTAAACATAATCATTATGAATACAACTTTCACACAAATGCTGGCAGTATGGTACATCAATATGTATAATTGGTGCTTAAAAAAAGGAGTGCTTAACCAAACGCACAAAGAGCACTACAACCAGCGGGCAGAATTTTACCATCAAAAGTTTATAAACCTTCAAACCACTATCCAAAAATGAAAAACACTATTACAATTCCCGCCAACACATTAGGGCTGTTATTATCCCGATGCACCAGCAACCAGTTAAATCCATCATCAACTGTACAAATAACCGAAGATGAAACACAATACAAACTATACACTCAGCAACCGCAGCAACCATACGTACTTGCTGCCTATACAAACAAGCCTCTTTCCACAGCAGAAAAAACAGGCTAAGAAAAAGCAGCCGCCACAGCCAATAAATTTAACAGAAGTTATACCCTTTGGCAAATACAACGGCATACACATAAACAGCCTGCTGCACAAGCCAGAAGTTATAAACTGGTATGCAAAAGCCGTAAAGCGGCCACTGCACTACACCGTAACACAGGCCATTAATAACAACCAATATTTAGCACAATGATTTTAAAAATAACCATCCTCATTTTAATACTGATAATAGTGTTTAAAGTATTGTACAAACACCTAATACTGCCCCAGCATATCATGCAATATGTTTGGTATGATGATTATAGCGACGCATACAACGCCGCCCACACTGCCACCACCATACAGCAGCTGCGCATTTCAGAAGAAAAATACTTTGCCTTTACCAACAAAGCCGTAATACAAGGCCACCACCATTTTAAAAATTGCAGCAATTGCCTGTTTAAATTATTACTAACAAAAAGGCAGCAAATAACCCCAAAAACAGCAACCGTATAACCAGCAGCGCCAGTTTTAATTAAATCATACACAAAAACACAGGTTGTAGTGATACCCTGTTGTGATTTAAGTAAATGTTAAGCCCTGGCGCTGCCGGTTATAAATTAAAAAACAAATGTTAACAACCGCAACCATACAAGCCGTAAAAGATTTGCCAATAACGCAAGTACTATCGCCATATTTGCAGTTAAAAAAGCAAGGCACAAACTACACCGCATGCTGCCCCTTTCACAACGAAAAAAGCCCCAGCTTTGTAGTCAGCCCATCAAAAGAAATATACAAATGCTTTGGCTGCGGCGCCAGTGGCGATGCTATAAACTTTGTAATGCAGCACGAAAAATCAGAGTTTATACAAGCCATAGAAACCATAGCAAACCAGCACAACATAACAATAGAGCACCAGCAAAATTTCGATACCGAAAAATACAACCAGCAAAAACAAATAAAAGCCGATTTACAAAACGTACTAAACTTGGTAATTGATACCTATAAAAACAACCTGTTAACCCTACCCGAAAACGATCCAGTACAACAATATCTCCTAACCCGTGGCATAAGCAAGGAAACACAAATAGAGTGGAGCCTCGGTTGGGCCACTGCCGATTGGCGGCACATAACCCCACAACTAATAAACCACGGCCACTTTAACCACGCCCAGCAAATGGGCATTATAAAAACCAGCACCGCAGACGAAACCAGCCATTTCGACGGCTACCGCAGCCGCATAACCATACCCATACAAAACCAGCACGGCCAAAACATAGGCATAGCAGGCCGCCTGTTTACCACCGAGCAAACCACCCAGCCCAAATACATAAACCCCACACAAAACCCCCTGTACAACAAAAGCGCCACCCTGTACGGCCTAAGCCGTGCCGCCAAGGCCATACAGCAAAGCGGTTACGCATGGCTGGCAGAAGGTTATTTCGATGTAATAAGCATGCACCAGTATGGAGATATAAACACCATAGGCACCTGCGGCACCGCCCTCACACAAGAGCAGTGCCAGCTGCTAAAAAAATACACCAACCACATTATTTTATTACGTGATGCAGACGATGCCGGTCAAAAAGCCGCCGAAAGAGACATACAAACACTACTGCCCCACGGCTTTAAAATAGAAGTAGGCACCCTGCCCCCCGGCAGCAAAGACCCCGATGAACTCATACAAACATTAACAAACAATTTAAACGCAGCATAATGAAACTAAAACTAACCATTGCCATAATAGTAGCAGCCATATTATTAATAAGCAGCTGCACCATAAAAAACAAGGCCCTGTACACTAAAAAATCACGTTGGGTACCAGGCAACGCAAAACACTTTCAGCAACGGCACAACGCCAAAATAAAAAAACAGCAGCATGCAAATAATACAAGCACACCAGCACTATAAAAACGGGCAGTTACAACAAGTAAGCGTATTAGTACAAATATCCCCTGGAGATGTACGAGCCATATACGCCACCACCCAACCAACCGCAGGCCACATGCACCTGCCACCCAACGCTAGCCTAACCCCACAACTACTGCATCAAGTAGCCACACAAGGCATAGAAGATAGCAGTAAAAAGTATTTTAGGTAGCGACGATAGGGCTTTGTGCAGGTTGGGCTTCAAGGCTCAACTGTTCAGCCCTTGCAATTGGTTCAATAGATAAGTGAAGATGAGTGTATTACTTCTGCCCGACTTGCACAAAACCCACTGTTGGGCAAAGGCACGGGCTATTAATTAGAAACTTAAACCATAACGGCTCTGGTCAAACCGTAAATATTATGGCATACGAAAGCGGATTAGGTGTACCAACTGAATCTAGAGAACCTGACTTTGGCAGCATTTTTAATTCTTTGAGGGTAGAAACTTCAAGGGCTACGGAAATTTCAAAAGGAACAAGCTACTTAGGTAACAGTTTAAAGCCAATGTTGCAAAACAAAAGTAACGATAGCGATAAACTGTCAAAAGAAGAACCTGGCATTGTTGGAATGTTGTGGACTGAAATTTACAAATTAAGGGAAGCCAATAATCAGGCAGAACTAACAATGAACCATATTAGGGAAATTGTAGGTTCTTAAAGTGTCGGGCAAGCACTACGGGTTTAATGACTGGTAGTGCTTACGCCCAACGGTTAATTTAAAACAAACTTAAAAATTATAGAATATGGCACAAAACAGTAAAATAGAGTGGACACACCACACCGCCAATTTATGGCACGGTTGCACCAAAGTACACGAAGGATGCGACAATTGTTATGCTGAAACATTAGCTAAAAGATGGGGCAATGATGTTTGGGGTAATGACAAACCAAGAAAAATTATCAATTCTGTTTTTAATGAATTGGATAAATTTCAAAAAATAGCAAAAGAAGCCAACGAAATGCAAAGGGTATTTGTAGGCTCAATGATGGATATTTTTGAAAAGCCGATGCCATTAATAGACAGCAAAGGAATTGAAGTAACAAACTTGAATACTGGCGAAATTAGAGATACTTTTTTCAAAAGGATTTCCGAAAACAGATACCCAAATTTGATGTTTTTATTGCTTACAAAAAGACCTTCAAATATCAATAAATACATTCCCGAAAGTTGGAAGCAAACACCACCCGAAAATGTAATGTTTGGAACTTCTCCTGTAAATCAACAAACAAGTGAAAAGCTAATTACTCAACTTTTAGAAGTAAAAGGCAAAAGGTTTTTAAGCGTTGAGCCACAACTTGACAGCATAAATATTCAAGGTTTTTTATTTAATGGTGGTATTGATTGGGTTATTCAAGGTGGCGAAAGCGGACACCATAAAAGACCGTTTAATTTGGATTGGGCTTATTACTTGAAGCAACAATGTGAAGCAACTAACACGCCTTATTTCTTCAAACAAATAGATAAAATCAAAGAAATACCTACTGATTTACAAGTGAGAATGTTTCCTACGGAGCAGGTCGGCAGTGCTTTCCTGTAACGAGTAGGGCTTTGCGGTCGTTTGGGAAATTGAAAAACGTCCGCTTGGAACTGCTGCTGAATAAAATTACTAATGATAAAAATAACTACAAATGCTGAATAAAGAACGTCAAGCCGAAACCAAAGTTGATAGCGAACAAATGCCAATTGCTGGTTCGTCTGCCCAAATGCCGCAAAACCCAATGTTGGTGGCAGGTGTGGTTATAGTTGAAGGCGATAAAATCACAATTCAGTCGTCTGCTTATATTGAAGATGGTTGGTATATAGAAATAATTCACAATGAAATTACACTTTGGGAAATTCCATACGGTGGTGGTGAGCCTATTCGTATAAGTGGATATAATACTTTAATGGGTGCAATTGAAGCTGCTAACAATTTAACTTAAAATAATGATAGTAAAATTTAATACAAAAGAAGTAAAAGGCTTATTTGTAAAAGTGCCTGATGCTTATAAAAACTTTGTTGTAAAGCAATATAGTGTTGCTGGTACTTGGGTAATGGAAACTGATAGCAAAGAATTAAACCATTGGAAAATTCAAATACCAAAAGGAAAATATGGCATTGTTGGGTTTTCTAATTCTTTAAAAGAAAGCGAAGTCGAAGTGCATTTAAAAATGTCAATGCCTGACTATTTAATAATGCTTTCTGAAAAAGATATTACTGTCAATTATTCAAAATATACAGGTCAATGGCTTGTGTTATTAGAGAGGTAGCACTTGCCACCAACGAACAGGGCTTGGCGATGGTTTGGAATTTGAAACTCGTCTGCCCGAACAAATGATTAATTGAAAAACAAAAGTAAAAATGATGCACAAAAGCCCAATCAAGGAACTTTTGCCCGAGCCGAAGCCCAATAAAGAACCAAAAGACGATGCAACTTCCATCTGCCAAACTATTGCCAAACCCCCTGTTGGCAGTAGTGCGGTCGGTTTACTTTTCGATGTTCAACCGATAGTTACAGAAACTTGCCTAAACTGTGAACATAGAGAAAGGCATCAATGTGGCGGTTCAATCATTCAATATTGTGGGGTTCGCAAAAGCAATAGAACATATAACGGTCAATTAAAAATAAAATGTAAAACACCTGCTTGTAGCAGCTTTTTAAAAAGAGAAAAAATATAATTATGGCAAAAGTTAGAACATTTAGCAGGTACTTTCCAAAAGGACACCCAAAAGCAGGTCAACCAACTTTCTTTGTAGAAAAGTTTTGGAAAGGATTACAAACAATTGGTTATAGTGAGCCTTTATATTTCTTTGATGAATTAAGGAGTTTATCAAGTGTTATAAGTGCTGAAAATTATAATGATGCAACACCAAAACTACATACAATAAGAGCAGGTAAGCATTTTAAAGCTGGTGATTATTTTAGCCCTCGTGTATGGACTGATAAGCCTTACGCAAGTAAACAAATAATTATTGCGGAAGATATAAAAATAGAAAAGGTTTATGATATAGATTTTGTTCAAGCAGATGAATTTTTAATGGTCGGAGATTATACTTATTATCCAAATGGATATGAAGGTATGATTAAACTATTGGCACAAAATGATGGTCTTTCTGTTGAAGATTTTAAGGCTTGGTTTAATAAACCTTTTAATGGTCAAATTATATGCTGGTCAAATGCAGTAGAGTACTAGCATTACTGCTAACAGCACAATAAGCGAACATCAACTAAAAACCAACACGTTATGACAAAAACACAATGGATAGAAAAACTGCGTCGGGAGCTTCGCTTGCGTAACTATG
>JAGVCC010000154.1 GCA_020059395.1 Chitinophagales bacterium
CTTTCAATTTTTGTGGTGCGGTTTGTTTTTTTAAGTGAGTGTGGCATACGAGCCATAAAATCTTTAAGGCTTACTACTACAAGTGTGTCGTTACGCATGTACTGCATTTGACCGCCGGGGCTAAAGGCTTTGCTAAACATAACACTGTCTCCATTAGTGCCGCCATCCAAATAGTAATTACAAACTGTTGTAACGGCTTCAGTTTCATGTTGGGGTGTTTGTGCTTTAGTTGTGGCTATAACAAAACAGCAAGATATCAGCAGGAATAATTTCATGGTATTTTCTTTTAAAGATAAATTAGTTGAAACTGGCATGCATAGAAATTTACACAAGCGGTTTTGGTTACCGCTTACCCAGTTCTATTACTTCGCAGTCTTTCATATTTTTTCCATCAATAACAAAGCGGATAAGTGTGCGTACTTTATGCCAGCCATGTTTGCCCGCAGCACCGGGGTTCATGTGCAGGCAATTTAGTTTTTCATCAAACATAATTTTTAAAATATGGCTGTGGCCGCTTAAAAATAACTGTGGTTTATGCAACAATAATTCCTTTTTTGTTGCTGCATTATAATTGGGTGGGTAGCCGCCAATATGCCGCATCATAACTTTCACTTCTTCGCACATAAAAACCAATTGCTCCGGAAAATCTTTATAAATAACAGCAGTATCAATATTACCGTATACACCTTTTAAGGGTTTAAACTGTTGCAGCGGTTCAATAACATCTGGCCCAAAATCTCCAATATGCCACACCTCATCGCATGTTTTAAAATGATTAAAAATGGCATCGTCAAGGTAACCATGCGTATCTGATAGCAAACCAATCTTTGTCATTTGTTAAAGATATTAATCCATTTGTAAAACCATGCTATCACCCTGCTGGGTGATAGTAATTATATAAGGTGCATCAAAAAGCACATTTTCGGGTTATTCCACTGTCTTTTGGTCTGTTGTACTTTACACATTCAAATATTAACACTATCTAAATTGCAGATTATGAAAAAAAAGAACCTTATTTATTTGCTTACTATCCTGTTGTTAGCACAATTAAAATCTGTCCATGGTCAGGATATTGATCAAAACTACTTTTATCGCCTTACTACTGGTTGGCAGGGCGATGGTAAATCTCTGGAGGCTGTCTATGCGGGGCAGGGTAATCAAGTTGAACTTGCACCCTCAGAGAATGTTTCAAGGCAGTTTTGGCGATTTATTTCTGTTGGCAGTGGATACTATAGAATTGTAAATCAATGGCAGAATACAAAATCTATAGATATTATTAATGATGGTAAAAATAACAGGCCCTGGTTAGACAAAACAGCCGAATTAAGTGGCCAGTATTGGAAGCTTACTCCATTGAATGGAGGGTTTTTCAGATTAACATGTACATGGCAGGGCGAAGGGAAATCGCTTGATGTTGTAAATGATGGCACCAACAACAAAGTTTCACTTACCAACTCTGGGCCCTATTCGGGCCAGTATTGGAAACTAACCAAGATGGAAATAGTGAATGCTGAAAATACCAAGCCACCAACCGGACATGTACATGTTGATAATGGCTTTTCAATGATACTTACCTCAGATAGTCAATGGCCATGGACGAGTAAAACTGACGCCGGAGTTGCAGAGTCTGATAACGAGAAGGAAGAAAATGCTACCGTACTCAATCAAAACCATGTGTCGAGTATTAACAGCTTAGTAGCATCTTTGGGAAATGTAAAAGGCCTGATAATGAATGGAGATCTTACTGCATATGGCCATAGCAGAGAATTGGATAAATTCAAATCTATTTATGCCGGCATTAAAGTGCCAATGTACCTTGGTTTAGGAAACCATGACTATGCTAACAATGTTGATAATTGTTATGAAAATCATTGTGCTAACAGAATGGTTGAATACATGGTTGACCATATTAAAACTAATGGAAGTACTAGCTCTGATGTTAATGTAAGTGATGCTTACAAGTTTCCGGAAATAGTTACCACTACCACTGGCAGTCTTTCTTATTCCTGGGATGTTGGAAACATTCATTTTGTTCAACTGCAAAACTTTCCTGTTTATCAACGGGAGTGGAGTAACTATGTTTCTGATGGGGCAGCCAAAAGAAAAACCGTTAAAATTACTGCTGCTTTAAATTGGTTAGGAGCAGATTTGGCAAAAGCAAGAAGTGCTGGTAAGATTATTATACTCAACTACCATGATTCTGACGAGCATTGGAGTGATTATGGAATACCACAAACTCTTACTTCCAAGTTTACACAAATGCTAAGCACTTACAATGTAGCAGCTGTATTTGTGGGGCATTACCATTCTAGTATAGGACGAGATTATCCAACCAGAGTATCATATGGAACCGTACCTGTGTTTTATTGTGGCTCAGCATCTCAAAGTAAATTTATGCTGGTGAATTTTAAAGGCAACAAAATGACAGTGGAGAATGTATCTTCTTTAAATGCTGAAACTACAAGGTCAAATAGAAGAGAATATACCTTATTTGACAGGGCAGAAACTATACCTCCTCCTAAGCAAGATGGTTGGGTTACATTCTTTAATGAGTCAGGTTATGTTGCCAAATATACAATGACATATACTTTAAACGGACAGGTACAAACATTCAATTCGGGAAATTTGGCAGTTGGGAATAAGGTTAGATATGAGATACCGGCAGATGCAACAAAAGTTACTGTAAAAGGGGAGGGTAAAACAGGGCTGGTTTGGGAGCCATGGAGACTGACATTTTATTTTGAGTACAATGAGGTAATTCAAAAATGTTTCAAATCATACAATACAAGCTTAAACCAGCTATGGAATAATAATTGCGAATAATTCATAAAAACAGGTAGCTGAAATATTTTCGGGAGTAAATAAATTCTTAATAGGGTATGCCAACTGTAAAAGGTTGGCATATTTAATTAGATAACTAACGCTACAGTAAAGCCATCATCGTATTTCGCTGTAAATGTGCCGCCAATTTTCTCAGCTCTCATTTTCATATTAATCATACCCAATCCATCAGAGTTTGATATAGCTTGGTGGCTGCCATTGTCTTTAATGGTTAGTGCAGTTTTATTTTTTTCAGAAGAAAATTGAATCATTACATTACTACCATTGGAGTGTTTGATGATATTCGTTATAGCTTCTTTAAAAATTAAATAAATGGCTTGCCGTTTTTCCGGGTCAATGAATTTTTTAGCTTCCAGATTTTCTATAATAAACTCATGTGTCATTTTTTTTAGAGGCAGATTTTTTTCGGCAAAGTCCCGCATTCGGTCCACCAAATTTTCAAATTTATCTTTGCGGCTGTCCATGGCCCATACAGTATCTCTCATGCGTTCCATCGCATCACGGCTCATGTTACTAATTTCATTCAATGAAACTTTTTGTTCTTCTTTAGCAGTATAACTAAGCATTTGGCTTTGCATGGCAAGCCCTGACAGTATGGTACCCACATCATCGTGTAAGTCGCTGCTTATTTTGGTTCGTAATGCTGCCAAATCTTTTTGTCTTTTTATTTTTTCGTTAAAACGGTAACGGAGTAATCCAAAAAGAAGTAAAACTGCTGTTATACTAAACAAACTTATTACCCACCATTTCTTATACCATACTTGTTTTATTTCAATCAGTAAAGTATAGTAGCTGGCGTTTTCATCAGTTAAATTGGTAGATGCTTTTACTTCCAAGGTATAGTTGCCAGGTTGCAAGGCATAAAACTGTATGGTATTTTCCGGTTTGTAATCTGTCCATTTATCGTTCTTTCCTTTTATGCGATAGCTGTAATAAACGTTCCGGTTAAATTCAGATACGGAAAAATTACACTCTAAACTGGTTTCAAAAGGTTGCAATACCAATTTTTCAAAACTATTTAAGTTTTGGGATAGGTAACGATAGTTGTTTTCTTTATTGTTGTACACAGATATGCCTTGCAGTAGTATAGGCTTAATCGCACCGGATGATGTTTCAAATTCCAGTTCATCCGGTTTAAAAGAATATAGCCCATCGGTACTGCCAAAATAATATGTGGTATCTGTTGATTTAAAAGATGAAGCCCTGTTAAATTCCGGTATTGATAAAGGATGACCCTCAGGTAAATTAAAAAAGGCATTTGTTTTTGTATCAAAATAAAGCAATCCCTTACTGCTTCCAGCATAAAAATTTTCCTTAGCGTCTATTAAAATAGAAAAGACACCCCGGTTTATTAACTTTCCATTTTTTATAAATGGAAACCTGTAAATTTCAAATTTTTCCGTTTCAATATTTAATACACCCAATCCTTCTTCGCATCCAAACCAGAGTTTATTACCAACTCTTTCCAAATCTGTTATATAACCCTCGGTAATACCTATATCTTTTTTAATAAACTGTTTAATAAGCTTTCCCTGCTTGCTGATGAGACACAAGCCAAAATAATGGCTGGCTATCCAAATATTGTTATTTGAGCCCATTACCATATCGTTTATATCGATAACTCCTGATGTGCCATCCATTTCATTATTCATAGAAATTTCTAAAGGATAACTGGTAAGTGAGTTTTTCGAAAGGTCGTAACAGTGCAATATTTTGGTGTTCCATTGAAAAATATAAACACTGTCATTTTGTAAAAATTGAGTGCAGTGACCAACTGCTTTTGTATCAAATAAATATTTATGATTGCCTGTAGCCAAGTCAATTTTTATATTGTTCCATAAGAGATTTCCTTTCCAAAAGTTAAGGCTGTAGGTACCGGGGTCTCCTCCATCAGTAAATTGAAATGCTGGCAAATGACGAAATAATTTCTCTCCCACAACTTTTTTAGAGATACCAGTGTAAAAGGATGCATAAATATTTTTATTTTTATCCTCAGTTAAGGCTCTATAACTTAATAAGGCTGCCTCTTTTTTTTCGGCGTTATTTTCTTGCCGAAATTTGCTTGCCGCAGGCAATTTCTTTTTTAAGCGAAATATATTTTTGGTAGTAAAAAGTAGAAACGTGCCATCCTTTTTCCGGAAAAAAAAGTGAAGTTGATCTCCTAAACTCCCTGGCGTTTCTTTTTTCATTAGCTCAATAAAGTGTCTGGAAAGGTTTTGCCATTTACCGGTATTTCTATCAAAAATAAAAAGCCTCCTGCCGCTCCCAATATAAACGTTATTGTCGTCAATAAAAAAAGATTCAATTACACCATTTGCTTCTTTAGGTATTTTAAGAAATTTCTCTAATTTATTTGTTGCCTTATTCCAGGTATAAATGATTTGCTTGTTACCATCTTTAAAAAAAATAGAGCTGTCTTTAATAAAAGGGCGAACATCGTTATATACATCATCGCTGTTAAAGTTGTATTGATAAAGTATTTTGCCATCTAATGAAAGCCTGATTGTTTTTTGGCCAGTTGTTATCCAATGTTGGTCGCCAACTAAATTGTAATAAAAACCAAAATCGACATAGCTTGTATGAAATATTTTATTAGAACTGTCAGAAGCGTTTTTATGAAAAAGAGAAATTGTTTTGGTTACCAAATTAATTGTGGTATGGTAAAGGCCGTTTTTTTTATGATATGCCAATGAGGAATATTGCTCTCCCGGTGCAAGTTTTTGACTATAAAAATCGGTAACAATTTTTGTTGAAGTATTAAATTTAAAATACGCTTTTGAATTATCGGAAATCCATAGGTTGCCAGCATAGTCATCAGTAAAGAAATGGAAAGAATTGCTGCTGACACCAGTTTTTAGTGGGTAGGTTTTGCTGTCCGTCCGGTAAGTCACCACATTATATCCATCATATACATGCAGTCCTTCCGAACTACCTATCCATAAATTCCCTTTCTCATCCTCCTTAATATCATGAATATAGCCAAGTTCTCCTTTAATATTGAGCTTGATGTGTTGTAACTCATACTCAGCAGGTATAAATGTATACCCTTGCTGCTGACCAAGGCACTGTTGGTGCATGCAGAATAAAATAAGGACAACAATAATTTGTTTGAATAGCAATGGATGGAAGTTAAGGCTATCAAATATATGGCAATTAACCAGTAAGCAAAATTGCTTTTGCTACTTTATCTGCCCTTTCATGTATTGTGTAATGGCTTCTGTTTTATTATTTACATGCAGTACTTTGTACATTTTTTTTACGTGGCTTCTTACAGTTTCTACCGATACAAAAAGTTCGACGGCAATAGTTTGATAGCTTTTGCCGTCCACCAGTTTTTCAAGTATTTCTTTTTGCCTGTCGGTAAGTATAGTAGCCTTGCTTATTCTGCCACCCATTAAGTGATTTACAATTTCTCTGGCAATACTGGGCGACATATACGAGCCTCCATTAGCTACAATACGAAGGGCATCAACAATTTCTTCCAGGCTGGCTTTTTTAGAAATGTAAGCGCATGCACCTGAGCAAAGTGCTTTTAAAATTATATCTTCCTCCTCATAGGTAGTAAGCATTACAATATTAATCTCAGGTATTTTTTCCAGTATATAAGGAATGGCTTCAATACCCGACATGCCGGGCAGCCCTATATCCAGTAATACAATATGAGTTTGATTTGGTGGGGTAGGAATAAATGAATCCAGAAACAAATCAGCAGAATGGACAATGCTGCCTAGTTCAAATTCTTCATGAAAAGAAATGAATTTGCTTACATTGTCACGTATTACTTTATTGTCTTCAATAATGCTAACCTTTACTTTTTCCACTATAAAAAGATTTATACAAAATTATTTTTTTGCGGTATATCAGCCAATCACCCTGTAAGGTGTTTTTTACAGGAGGTAATAGTGCTAATCAATATAGCCATCTTTTTGTAACTGCTCCAGCACCATTACTGCACCTGATGCAATATTAGGTTCCTTTAGATACTCTTTTAATGAAAAATATTGTAAACGTACAATTTCTGCTGCTGCAACTGGTTGAATGGGTTGCTGCAGAATAAAGCAATCCTGTTCCATCACAATACCTGCCGCCTCGCCATAAGCCGGTGCAGAGATGTGGGTGTAGAATTGCAGCGCATTTTCATTAATGACTACATTCATTTCCTCCAGCACTTCACGGCATAAAGCTGTCGCAGCTGTTTCGTTGCTATTGATTTTGCCACCGGGTAAATAAAAACATTGTTTGTTATTGCTGTAAGCCAGCAACAATTTTTTATTCTTAATATATAATAGCCCGGCACAGTACAATAATGTTGTGGAGGATTTACAACTTTGATTCATTAACTTTATGTACGATTTTAAATGATGCCATTATTCCGCAATTTTACATATTATATTGATAAAAGAAAGTGGAAATATATTTTCCTGCTTGCTTCGTTGGCTCTTTGTATTCATTAATATTTTTCTGCAAGAAAATTATGCATTATTCATTGATCAATTATCATTATTATGTCGCACTATTATACCTTAGGCAAAATTCCCCATAAACGCCATACACAGTTTCGCAAGCCAGATGGCGGCTTGTACAGCGAACAACTGTTTTCAACCGAAGGATTCAGCGATGATTATTCTTTGCTGTACCATTGCCATCCGCCTACACAAATAATAAAAACAGAGCCGCAGGTAAATGTTAGTCCGCAAGTTGCCGAAGAAAAAATGCTGCAGCACCGTTGCTTTGATGGCTTTAACATAAAACCCGGCGGTGATTTTTTACAAAGCCGCATACCTGTTTTAGTAAACAACGATTGCCATATTGTATTGGCTGCGCCACAAAGTGGCACGGGTAATTATTTTTATAAAAATACTGATGGCGATGAGATGATTTTTGTGCATGAGGGCAGCGGTGTGGTAAAAACACAATACGGTCAGTTGCCGTTTAGCTACGGCGACTACATAGTGTTACCAAGGGGAACTATTTATCAAATTGAATTTACAGATGATAAAAACCGTTTGTTCATTGTAGAATCATTCACCCCATTGCGCTATCCTAAACGGTATATGAGTAAATACGGACAATTAATGGAGCATGCACCTTATTGCGAAAGAGATATACGTACACCGCAGGATTTACAAACTTTTGATGAGCAAGGGGATTTTTTAATTAAAGCAAAAAAGAAAGGAATGTTATACGGCCTGCATTATGGCACACACCCTTTTGATGTTATTGGTTGGGACGGTTGCTGCTATCCTTATATTTTTTCTATTCATGATTTTGAACCCATAACCGGCCGGGTACACCAACCACCACCCGTACACCAAACTTTTGAAACCAATGCTTTTGTCGTATGCAGTTTTGTGCCCCGTTTGTACGATTATCACCCTGATGCCATACCTGCACCATACAACCACAGTAATATTGACAGCGATGAATTAATTTATTATGTAGATGGTGATTTTATGAGCCGCAAGCATGTAACCAAAGGAATGATAACGCTGCATCCGGCGGGTATACCACACGGCCCACACCCCGGTGCTGTTGAAAAAAGTATTGGTAAAAAAGAAACAAAAGAATTGGCGGTAATGGTAGATACCTTCAAACCATTAATGCTTACTAAGCAGGCGCTAGAAATTGAAAATGGCAGTTATGTAATGAGCTGGGCAGAATAAACAGCAATAAATAATACAGGCAAATATTAAACAGCGGCTTTTAAAGCCGCTATTTGTTTTTAAACTATTTTGTATTTGCCCGGTCAATATCATTACAAAAATTATGTAC
>JAGVCC010000314.1 GCA_020059395.1 Chitinophagales bacterium
GCAATTTTGGTGTTAACAGATAAGTCTTCTTTACTCGGCAGGTTTTTGCTGGCACGCTGACGGGCATCAGCCTCTGCATATCGGGCCGTTTCTGTAATAAAATATATCAAATAGGTAAAAAGATGCCGGGTTTGCTCCAATTTTTTATTAAGGATCGATGATGGTTCGCCGGTTTTTACTTCCCCGGCCATACTGTCAATAGTATACAGGGTTTGCATCACCTTTATCCTTATATTTCTTCTGCTAATCATAATGTGGCGGCAAAGGTAACCATTAATGGATAATTGGCTAAAGGATAATTGATAATTTAATAATGCTGGCCGTTAACTGCCATAGTTTGTAAACCAATCTGACTATTTTTCGCAATTTTTGTTTCCTGCTGCATAATCAGGTTATAAAAACTGCCAACATTTCTTTTTTGCGCTGTGGCACAGATTTAGCATACATTTGCCGCCTGCCAAAATACCTAGTATAATTGTCAGGTTATTCAAAAATTTTTAAACTTAAAAATCAAAAACAAATAGCGTTATGGCAACAAAAAAGTTAAGCATTACCCCATTGCATGACAGGGTGATTGTGAAACCAGCGGCTGCTGAAGAAAAAACAGCAGGTGGTATCATTATTCCTGATACAGCCAAAGAAAAACCACAGCGTGGAACTGTAGTGGCTGCAGGCCCGGGTAAAAAAGATGAACCAGTAACTGTAAAAACAGGCGATACTGTTTTATACGGTAAATATGCTGGTACAGAAATTTCTGTTGAAGGACAGGATTTATTAATTATGAGGGAGAGTGATATTTTGGCAATAGTATAGCCCCCTCCGCCCCCTGAAGGGGGGACTTTAGTTCTTTTAATTTTTAACTAGTTTACAAAATATAAAAGCTACACACCCCAGTAGTGTCAAAAGCCCCTTTAGGGGTTTGGGGTTTTTAAGATGGCAAAAATGATATTCTTCGATATAGAAGCAAGAAATAAAATGAAGAAAGGCGTTGACACTATGGCCGACGCTGTTAAAGTAACCCTTGGCCCTAAAGGCCGCAATGTGGTTATTGAAAAGAAATTTGGTGCACCAAGTGTAACTAAAGATGGTGTAACCGTAGCCAAAGAAATTGAACTGGAAGACCCTATTGAAAACATGGGTGCCCAAATGGTGAAAGAAGTGGCCAGCAAAACCGCTGATATAGCTGGTGATGGTACAACTACTGCAACCGTTTTAGCACAAGCCATTGTTAAAGAAGGTTTGAAAAATGTTACCGCCGGTGCAAATCCAATGGATTTAAAACGTGGTATTGATAAAGCTGTGGAAGCAGTGGTTGCTAACCTAAAAAAGCAGAGTGAAGTTGTAGGCAACGATAATAAAAAAATTATGCAGGTGGCTACCATTTCTGCAAACAACGACAGCAATATTGGTGAGTTAATTGCAGAAGCCATGAAACGTGTGGGTAAAGAAGGTGTAATTACTGTGGAAGAAGCAAAAGGTACTGACACTACTGTAGACGTGGTGGAAGGTATGCAGTTTGACCGTGGTTATGTTTCTCCTTACTTTGTTACCAACAGTGAGAAAATGGAAGCTGAATTAAGCAACCCATATATTTTAATTTATGACAAGAAAATTTCTACCATGAAAGACATCTTGCATATTTTAGAAAAAGTAGCGCAAACCGGCCGTCCTTTATTAATTATTGCAGAAGACTTAGAAGGGGAGGCTTTAGCAACATTAGTGGTAAACAAATTACGTGGTACTATAAAAGTAGCCGCTGTAAAAGCACCGGGCTTTGGAGACAGAAGAAAAGAGATGTTACAAGATTTAGCGGTGTTAACTGCAGGTATTGTTGTAAGCGAAGAGCAGGGCTTTAAATTGGAAAACGCCGACCTTACTTATTTGGGTAGTGCAGAAAGCGTGACCATTGACAAAGACAATACTGTTATTGTGGGTGGCAAAGGTAAAAAAGCTGATATTACTGCAAGGGTAAACCAAATTAAAGCACAAGTAGAAAGCACTACAAGTGATTACGATAAAGAAAAATTACAGGAGCGTTTGGCTAAATTAGCTGGTGGTGTAGCGGTATTATATGTGGGTGCTGCAACTGAGGTTGAAATGAAAGAAAAGAAAGACCGTGTGGATGATGCTTTACATGCAACTCGTGCTGCAGTAGAAGAAGGTATTGTACCAGGTGGTGGTGTTGCGTATGTACGTGCAGCAGAAGCTTTGGCTAAATTAACAGGTATTAATGAAGACGAAAATACTGGTATAGCCATTGTACGTAAAGCTATTGAAAGCCCATTGCGTACCATTGTAGAAAACTGCGGTTTAGAAAGCAGTGTAGTGGTAAATAAAATTAAAGAGGGCAAGGCTGACTATGGTTTTAATGCCCGTACAGAAAAATACGAAAACCTGTTTAAAGCAGGTGTAATTGACCCAACTAAAGTAAGCCGTGTGGCACTGGAAAACGCCGCTTCAATTGCAGGTATGCTGTTAACTACCGAATGTGTAATTGCAGATAAACCTAAAAAAGAAGAAGCACACAGCCATGGTGCACCTGATATGGGTGGTATGGGCTACTAATTTTTTATTTTCATTTTTTTAATAAATCCCCCTGCATGTTTTTGCAGGGGGATTTTTGTATATACTGTTGATTTTCAGCAACTAAAACACAATAAACACCTTGGGTAGAAAAAACTACAGCCCAATTCGGTATTTTTCGCTGTATGTTGGTAAAAGTACTATCTAAAATAAAATATAATACTGCTTACTGCGTTTATAAGTTACGTTAGTATCCGTAAAAGTTTAATCCTGTTATAAGTAGGTAGCATTTTAATTATCTACTCATTTAAACTTCCAACTTATGAAAAAATTTTACTTCCTTTTTTGGGGTATTTTATTGTATCTGCCAATTAAAAATTTTGCGCAGTGCAATTACGGCAGTCTGCAACCGCTAGTTATAGGCCAGGTTGTAGCCGACACTGCATTTTGCCCAAGTGGCGGCGCCATTACAATAAATAATGTTACTGGAGGGGGAGGGTATTATGTGTATGAAATAATTGCTGGCCCTGTTATTCGTATAGTCCAGTCGCAAAACACTTTTAATGCGTTACCTGCCGGCACCTACACAGTAAGAGTTACCAGCTGTAATGGCAAGGTTAGAGACATCAATACATTTATACCAAACCGGTATACTCCAATAAGTGTATATAATTGGCAGCAAACTGTTGAAAGAATGAGCGGACTTACCTGCGGTAATACAAGTAATGGCGTTTATAAATTAAAATTACCGGGTTATCCGGGTGGCACAGCACCTTACAGGGTGCAGTTTTCTTCATCTGCAAGCTTCAGTTCATCACCATATTTACCTATTGCTGATTCCTTAATTTTTTCGACACTTAACCAAAGCAGCACTTATTATATCCGCATTACCGATGCCTGTAATAATTTTCAAACCTTTAATTTTTTAACACCTGCTGCCACGCCAACAGTACCGCTTTCTGTACCTGCTTTAAGTTTTACAAGGGCTTATTGGCCGGGTTCATGTAGTGGTAACGAAACAATGCTGATTAGTGTTTTAGACTCTGCAACCGGTAGTGGATACAACGTAAATAATTTATACAGCAACAAAGTATTTTGGGGTAATAAGGCCTTACCGTATTTAAGAATGCGTATTGAAGGAATTTCAAACAGTGTGGTATATGCTGACAGGCACGTTTCAATATCGCAATACAGTGGTAATATGTATGCCGTAAGCACAAATTATTCATACACTGGCGAAACCGGGCTTGCTGCACCGGGTTTTGGCTATGCAATAGGTGGTGCCAGTCCTTCTGGCGTAAATGTTATTCCGCAGATGTATCCAACTTCAGAATTTCCAGCTGGTACGCCATTACGAATTACAATTTATTTTCCTGGTGGCGATCACTGCGGTACAGCTATTGATCCTTACAGCAAAACTTTTACATTTAATATAGGAGCACAATCTGTAACACCATTAGATATTACTGCTGCTGCCCCAAATTGTGCTTCGGGTGTGGGTAATTATTTCAGGGTGGATTTTAACCGAACCGGCTTATCAGGAAAATTAACGTTGGTTGACCCTGCGCCTGATTACAAAGTTTTAAAAACAGCTAATGTCTACTCAGGAAGTAATTCATTTGCCACTATTTATTACGATCCATTAATTGTTGGCAATAACTATCGTTTAATATTAGAAGATACTTGCAGCGGTAAAGATTCTATAGATGTGTTATATAATCCTGGTATAGTAACAGTGCCACAACCTGCTATTACAGACAGTGTACTAACTGGATTCAAATGTCCATCATCACCACATGATACCGTAAACACTATTTTAATAAAACCATTGCCTTCAGGTTATAATTTAATTTCTGCCTCAATAAGTGGCGTGGGGGCAGTAACAAACACATCAATTCCAAATTGGAATAATTCCGGAGGTATTGCATATAAGCTTAACAAGCTTTTGCCTCCTGGCAATTATAATTATAAAATAGTATGGCTTCATTCATGTACCATCGACTCACTTACTCAAAATATTACTATACCGCCCAATACAATGCCACCAATGTATCAGGCAGCACTAAGTCTTAGCACTTTTACCTCAACGCTCTCGTGCAGCTCAGATGGTTATATGTCTATACAAATTGGTGGGTATTTAAAAAATATAAATACCAATTATTATTTAGCAAACCTTAGAATTACAGCTGTGCCTAACAATATGGTTTTTCCGCTTAAACAAGTGGGTGGGGCTGCAGTTAATGCATTAAACAGTTCGCTTTATTACTATAGTTACCTAAGTGCCGATACTCTTAAAATTGATTCTGTTTATAGTGGTATAATTATTAAAACAGGGCAAGGTGGAACTTATTCTTTTTCTATTGATATACGATGCCCTGATGGTTCAGTTATAACTACAATCAGCAGATCAATTAACCTGACTGTTGTTGTGCCTAATGCAGCTTCAATGCCATCGTTGCAGTATGCAAATGCACTGGTATGCGATAATACAGGCACACAGGCAATAATAAATATGCTGCCAACTGGCGGAACAAGACCATTTTATTATGAGTACAAACTGGCTTCAGATAATGTTTATACACCAAGCGGAAACGGCGGAACTGATAGCGCTGTTTTTTTAAGCCCTGTTCCTGCGCCGGGTACTATTTATGATCTTAGAGTGGTGGATGCATGTGGTAAATCTGCAACAGGAAAAGTAAGTGTTGCAAGTTTTACGGGTGCATTTTATATATATCAATATCCGCCAGACTGTGTCAATAGTCCTTTTGATACCCGTGTAGGGACATCTTCAATAAACGGCGCATATTATACATGGATGCGTAATGGAAATATAATTGGTCAGGGTTATAATATGACGGAAGTAAATATTACCGGCATTACCCAAGATTCAATTACAGTACATGTAGATATTGCCGGATGTATGAGCAGGACGGCATCAAGAATAGTAGTATTTACAAACCCTTGCGGATATGTGGTGCTGGCACCTAAAAATCTGCATTTGTTAGCGCAACTTGGTGCAGACAATAAAGCCACACTAAAATGGCAGCAGGATTTTGATGTTAACAACAGTTTGTTTGAAATTGAGAAAAGTACAGACAGAATAAATTTTTACGGCATTGCAACAGTTAGTGTTATTCCAACGTCCGGTTATTCTTTTACTGATTTGTTTTATGGAGGAGTGATTTACTACCGTGTTAAATTAAGAAGCAAATCGGGGGCTGTTATATACAGTAATATTGTACAGCTTAAAGAAGCTATAAATAGTACCAGTATGCAAATATCACCCAACCCCGCAGCAGGTGGAGTGGTAATTTTAAAGTTTGGTGTTAAAAACAAACAGGTAAGTAACGCTAAAATATATGATGCTAGTGGGCGGCTTGTGAAAGAAACCACCCTAACTGCCGATGAATTAATAACGGGTAAAGTGCTGGATATTTCCATGTTTGATACAGGCAATTATGTGGTGGTTATCACAGGTGGCACAGCTACCAGAATTGTTGCAAAATTTGTAAAAATGTAGCAAGTAAAATTTTATAACATAAAAAGACCTGCTTATTAAAGCAGGTCTTTTTTATGAATGCAATTTAACTATTAATAGTCTCTTCCGCCGCCGCCGTAGCCGCCACGGTTTCCACCACCGCCATATCCACCGCCGCCACGGTTTCCACCGCCGCCGCCATAACCACCACGACCGCCGCCACCGCTGCGGTTACCGCCACCACCAAAACCACCGCTTTTCTTAAAGCCGCTGCCTTCAGGGCGTGGTTGGCTTTCGTTAACGATGATTTTACGACCTTGAATGTCAGTTTCATTTAAAGCAGCAATTGCAGCTTTAGCAGATTCATCATCAGCCATTTCAACAAAACCAAAGCCTTTGCTGCGGCCACTCATTTTGTCTTTAAGAATTTTGGCGCTTGTTACACCACCATAAGGAGTAAATAATCCTTCTAAGTCAGCATCAGTCATTGACCAGCTGAGGTTTCCAACGTAAATGTTCATTGTAAAACTTTTTTAAAAAATAAATAATAATAATGACTTAGTTAAAACAATGAACTGAAGGAATCTTACGTAAAGCCGTTTCAGCCAAAATGCAAAAAACTAAAACCATTAATTCTTTTATAAAGATAGTAGTTTTATTAAAATAACAACAAGAAATAGCAGATTTTACAAAAATTTCCCTTATATATCTGCATGTTGAATTTGAGTTTGTATCTTAATTTATTGATTTTAAATAAATTATGTTATTTGAGGCTTTAAAAATTTGTAGATTTTAAAGTTGTAGCTTGATCTACATTACTACCAGTAAGTAAAGTGGTGCTGATTTTATACTTGCTTTCTATCAAGCCATATTTAGGTGCGTAGTAACTTTGTATATCGGTTGTTAACGAACCGGCTGGCAAAGAAGCAGCAGTAAGTGTTGTGGTAATGTGTATTACATTAGTATAACTTTTTCCATTTACACTTCGGGTAATGCCTTTTTCTGCAACGCTGTAACCAACCGTTAAAGGTATTGTGGTAGGTACACCAGAAAAAGGAGCGATGTTAATTACCTGGCTCCAGCTGGTGCCAACAGATGCATTGTCCTTTAAATAAATACTCTCCACACTGCTGCTGCCCAATGCCACAAGGTTACGAAAAGTATAATAGTCATTGCCGGATATGTTATAATAATCATTCAATGCACCATTACTATTTGTAAATATGTGGTAGGTTCTGCTGCTAATGGAAGTATCTCTGTTGCTGGAGGTTACTGTGTTTAAGCTTGTGGAAACTGTAATGTTATTAACTGTTTCGTATGTCCAGGTATTACCAGCCGTCAGGCTCATATATGAGTCTGCTGTGGTAGCGTTGTTATTGGAACTGCTTTTTTTGCATGAAACTGACGTTGCAAGCAGCGATAAAAGGCATAGTGAATAAGCTTTCATGTGGAAAAAATAGTGTTTTGTTGGTAAATATCGCTAAAATTTGTAAAAAATTAAATTATTCCTCTTATCTTTGCGCTCCCAAAATTATGGCTAAACAGGCACTTATTAAACAAGACGGAGTAATAGTAGAAGCGCTCAGCAATGCTATGTTCAAAGTAAAGTTAGAAAATGGCCATGAAATATTAGCCACTATTTCCGGCAAAATGCGGATGCACTATATACGCATATTACCTGGAGATAAAGTTGGGGTGGAGATGAGCCCATATGATTTAACAAGAGGCCGAATCATTTTCCGTTATAAATAAAAAAGTAAAAATTAAATATCATGAAGGTTAGAGCTTCTATTAAAAAACGCAGTGCAGATTGCAAGATTGTGAGGAGAAAAGGAAGGCTGTATGTTATTAACAAAAAAAATCCTCGCTTTAAGCAAAAGCAGGGATAAACCAGATTGAGGATTGCAGATTGTAGAATTTAAAAAAGTAACAATTTGCATCTATAAAATCTAAAATCGCAAACCTAAAATCTAAAATAAGAATATGGCTCGTATTGCCGGTATAGACTTACCAAAAAACAAAAGAGGCGAAATAGGACTTACCTACATATTTGGTATTGGACGTTCTACTGCACAGTATATTTTAACTAAAGCAGGTATTGACCTTAGTAAAAAGGTTAACCAATGGAATGATGATGAGCAAACTGCCATCCGTAATATCATTTCTAACGAGTTTAAAACCGAAGGTGCTTTGCGCAGTGAAACACAGATGAATATTAAGCGTTTGCTTGATATAGCCTGTTACCGTGGTTTACGCCACCGTAAAGGATTGCCGCTTCGTGGTCAGCGTACCCGTACTAACAGCCGCACAAGAAAAGGTAAGCGTAAAACAGTTGCCGGCAAAAAGAAAGTAACTAAGTAAGATTAACATGATCAATCTGCCATTGGCAGATTGATTGTTTTATATACGGTTTATATTTTGAATCAATTACGGATAGCTTAAGCCGGGCAGGAGGGTTGATTCAGTCCCAAATAATTTGGGATAAATTTTTAAAGATTACCTTAAAATTAATTATGGCAAAAGCACAAGGCGGTAAAGCCGGTGGCGCAAAAGCAGCCGCTAAAAAGAGAGTTGTAAAAGTTGACAGTTATGGCGATGCACACATTGTTGCAAGCTTTAACAACATCATTATCAGTTTAACCAACAAACAAGGCCAGGTTATTAGCTGGAGCAGTGCTGGTAAAATGGGTTTCCGTGGCAGTAAAAAAAATACACCATATGCAGCCCAAATGGCAGGTGCTGATGCAGCTAAAACAGCAACAGACGCAGGGTTAAAGAAAGTGGATGTATACGTAAAAGGGCCGGGAAGTGGTCGTGAAGGTGCTATCCGTTCTTTAACACAAAATGGTATTGAAGTGGTGCAAATTAAGGATGTAACCCCTTTACCACACAATGGTTGCCGTCCTCCAAAAAAGAGAAGAGTTTAATAATGTACGATGTAAGATGTATGGTGTTTGATGTGCCGTACTTCTTACACCGTACATCTTACATATTTTTGATAAAGCCAGAATTTATCATTTAACAAAGGGTGCTTCATTAATTTTTTACGATTTTTTACCGATGAACGCACCGTTTCAAAAAAAATCGAAATGAATATAAACTATGGCACGTTACACAGGCCCCAAAACCAAAATTTCCAGAATTTTTGGTGAACCCATTACCGGCAATGGTAAATGGTTAACCAAGAACAGCAACCCTCCCGGGATGCATGGCGCAAACCGCAAGCGCAAAACTTTAGGCGAGTATGCTTTACAGTTAAGAGAAAAGCAAAAAGCAAAATACACTTATGGCGTATTGGAGAAACAGTTTCGCAAAACTTTTGACGAAGCTGCCCGCCGCAAAGGTGTTACCGGTGAAAACTTAATTAAACTGCTGGAAGCCCGTTTGGACAATACTGTTTTCCGTATGGGTATTGCACCAAGCCGACAGGCTGCACGCCAGTTAGTTAGCCACAAGCACATTACTGTTAACGGTGAGGTTTTAAATGTACCCAGCTACAGCTGTAAACCAGGCGACATTATTGGTTTAAAAGCAAAAAGTGGCGCTAATACTGCTATCACTTCTAACCTGAAGGGTAAAAACCCTAAATTTAGCTGGTTAGATTGGAGCGAAGCAGAAGCAAAAGGTACCTTTATTGCCTATCCAGAAAGAGAAAGTGTTCCTGAAAATATTAAGGAGCAGCTGATTGTGGAATTGTACAGTAAGTAATAGTTAATAGCTGGTTGTTGACTGTTGACAGATGAACAAATGTACAAGAGTGCGACGCCAATGAAGCTTATTAGAACTGTAAAAGCCGGTAACATAAATACAAAACAAAAAACAAACAATTTAATATGGGAATTTTAAATTTCGTTAAACCCGATAAGATTGTTCTTCAGAAAGCTACAGATTTTGAAGCCAATTTCGAGTTTCGTCCCTTAGAACCTGGCTATGGTGTTACTATTGGTAACGCATTGCGCCGTGTATTGCTCAACTCTTTAGAGGGATATGCAATTATTGGTATAAACATTGCCGGTGCAGACCATGAGTTTGCCACTATTAAAGGTGTAACTGAAGACGTTACTGAAATTATTTTAAATCTGAAGCAGGTTCGCCTAAAGCGTAAAGGTGATCAGGATGTGAACGTTGAGAAAGTAACACTTTCTATTAAAAACAAAACTGAATTTACTGCAGGTATGATTGGCGAAGCATCACCAAGTTTTGAAGTGATGAACCCAGAATTACTTATTTGCACTTTAGATGCAAGCGCTAAACTTGACATTGAAATTAGTGTTGGTAAAGGACGTGGTTATGTGCCTGCAGAAGATCATAAAGAAAAAAGCGGACACTTTGGTTATATTCCTGTTGATGCTATTTACACACCTATAAAGAATGTACGTTATACAATAGAAAATACCCGTGTGGAGCAACGCACTGACTTCGAAAAATTAATTATGGAAGTGCATACAGATGGTACTATTCACCCTGAAGAGGCAGTGAAACAGGCCAGCCGTATTTTGATACAGCACTTAATGATTATTACTGACGAGAACATAACTTTTGATACTAAAGAAGATAAGAAAGAAGACTTGGTTGATGAGCAAACATTGCAACTGCGTAAAATGTTGAAAACGCCACTGGAAGATTTAGACCTTTCTGTACGTGCTTTCAACTGCCTAAAAGCTGCAAAAATCAACTCATTGAGCGAACTGGTGCAGTATGAGCAGGAAGACCTGATGAAGTTTAGAAACTTTGGCCAAAAATCGTTAAGTGAAATTGAGCAGGTATTACATGAAAGAGGCTTAAGCTTTGGTATGGACCTTAGCAAGCTGAAACTAGATGATGAATAAATAACTTGAAAGCTGCTGGTTGATAACCGGCAGCTATTTTTATAACCAGTACCTCACAAATCCTGACACGGTGTGAGGGAAATAAAAATTAAAATGTCATGCGTCACGGAAACAAGGTAAACAATTTAAGCAGAACAGCCTCTCACAGAAGAGCATTGTTGGCTAATTTAGGCAGTCAGTTAATTACTCATAAAAGAATTACCACTACTTTGGCCAAAGCCAAAGCATTACGTACTTATATTGAGCCGCTGATAACTAAAACTAAAGCGAATGCAAGTAAAGAAGCTATTATGCACAACCACCGTATTGTGTTTAGTTACTTAAACGATAAAGCTGCAGTAAAAGAATTATTTACAGTGGTGGCTCCAAAGGTTGCAAGCCGTCCTGGAGGTTATACACGTATTATTAAACTAGGAGCTCGTGTGGGTGATAATGCAGAACTTGCAATGATTGAGCTGGTTGACTTTAATGAAATTTACGGCAAAGGCGTTAAAGCTGCTGAAGAGCCTGCTAAAAAAACAAGGAGAAGTGGCGGTGCTAAAAAGAAAGCTGCTGAAACAACTGATGCTGCTGCCGAGGCACCTGCAACTACTGCTGGTGAAGAACCTGCAAAAGAAGCATAAAATCAGAACCAATTGCTTATATAAAACTCCGGCTTTTGCCGGAGTTTTATTTATTGTTTCAATACAATTAAAAGTGTAGTGTTTTAAATAGGAATAGTAAACCGGATAATATCATCTTTTACCTCCAACTGGTAAGCCGGATTAATTTGTTTAATGTACTTATCAAGTCCTTCAATGGTAGGGTAATCGTTTTTGCCAATAAAATCTCTGGCATCATCAATAAGTATTACGTGGGGATGCTTGTTTGGTGCAGTAACAAGTATTGCATCAATCTCAGCAATTATAGGGCATTCCAAATCACCTTTGGCCGTTTCTCCCTGAGAGTAATGACCGTCTAACCAAAACATAACAGGTTCGTTTATATTTTTCATTATTGATGGTAAAACTTTACCACTGTCTCCCTGTAAAATCTCTATGTGAGGATCGTTTACAAACCGGGCTTTAGACCTTTGAAATAATGATTCGGCAAGTTCAATTGAAATCAATTTGTCAAAGCGTCTTTTTTGAGCCTCAATCATATCGCCTAAATAAGTGCCGGTTTCTATAAAAGTTGTGCAGCGGTATTTTTTTTGATATTGTATTACTGCAAATTGTTTTACAGTGTAGGGCGGCGGTATTGGGGCACCGTCATTTTTCCATGCATTAACCTGTCTACTTAAATTGGCCTCCTGCAAAGGTCTTAATATAAAGTTTGGAAGTAAATTTTTTACAATTTTTTTTAATGAAGCCATAAGGTTTATTTTAAATAATATTCGTCGGCAAGTTACAAAATTTCATCACATTAAAATTCAGTACAAGATGCTATAAACACATTTGCTGAGCATTTATTTTGCAGGCAGCTGTATTTAATATGGAAAGACTTAGCCTGTAACCTGTTAGAATTTTTTAAAATTTTGCAAGCCTGTTACGGGCTGCTGCTCAATTTTCTGTAGCGAATTAACACATTTTAAAAGGCGCCTAATAAACGCCAGAGCTTAATTTATCTACTTAAAAATTATTTGCTTGTCGTCCAAATTTTTACATCATCAATAACTTGCCTGCTTTTGGTACTGCGTATGGCAAACCAGCCTTCGGTAAAGGGGTTGCTGTCAGTAAATTCAAAAAACAATATGTCGTTCACAAAAAACTTACTGGTGCCGTTTGTAAAAGATAGTTTAATACGGTAAGGAGTGTTAGGTTTCAGTAAATGGGTACTATCAGTAAATTCTCCTGTAATTTTTAATGCGCCTTTGCCATTGTAGCGGCGCATTCTTGTAGTAGTGTTGTAATTGCCGCCCATGCCCACATAATACATTTGCAGCGAATCATATTCTTTAAACCCACCTTTACGGGTAAACATTTTTTGCTGTGGATCTGTAGCCATCCAAAACTGATTCAAATCACTAAGGCGGTCGTTACGGCCACTGTCCATTACAATTGTACGGATATATTCAATTTCAAAATTACCTTTTATTTTGTGTTTATACCAAACAGTAACGCCATTTTCTGTATCTAAAACCAGCTTTCCTTTTTGTATTGATATGGAAGAGCCTTTAACCGGAGCGTTTTCTACAATCCAGTTGCTGTCTAAAGTTTTCTTATTAAAATAGTCAGTAAAAATTAGTTGGCTTTTTTGTGCAGCTGCAGAAAATGAAAAAAATAAGACTGTAATTAATGTTACTTGTGTGTACAACATAATGGCAAGCTTTGAGTAAAGATAAAATTTGTTTACTGCAAACAATTTTCATTCAGGATGCAACAGGATACTTTTGGCACTTTATTCTATTACTTTACAAACTTAATTATACTTGCTATGTTATATAATTTCTTTCAGCTTAAGAAAATACTTGTATTGTGCTTTTTTATTTCAGTTGGGGCATCAGCACAAACAACTAAAATGGACTGGGTGGCTAAAGTGGGTGCCAAATCTTTTCCTGCATCTAAAAAAATGTTTAGTGTAAATGATTATGGCGCAGTAAGTGATACAGTTACTGTAAATACAGCCGCTATACAAAAAGCCATTGATGACTGTGCTGCAAAGGGCGGCGGTATAGTTACATTTAAACCCGGCACTTATGTTACGGGCAGTATTTTTATAAAAAGCAATGTTAACCTCCAAATTGATAAAGATGTTTTAATACTGGGTTCGCAAAATTTTGCAGATTATCCTGATATGTTTTCACGTATTGCAGGGCTTGAAATGGTTTGGCCAGCGGCATTAATAAATATAAAAGATGTAAAAAATGCGGCTTTAACGGGCAAAGGAACTGTTAATGCAAGGGGAAAATTTTGCTGGGATTTATATTGGAAAACCAGAAAAGAATATGATACAAAGGGCCTGCGCTGGATAGTGGATTATGATGTAAAAAGAGTGCGTACAGTACTGGTGCAAAACTCAAGTGATGTAACTGTAAAGGGGCTTACTTTTAAAAACGCAGGCTTTTGGACGGTACAATTATTATACTCAACAAAAATTACTGTTGATGGTGTAGTGATAAAAAATAATGAAGATGGCAGTGGACCAAGTACTGATGGTATTGATGTGGATTCATCAAATTGGACGTTGATTGAAAACTGTGACATAGACTGTAATGATGATAATTTTTGTTTAAAAGCAGGAAGAGACTGGGATGGCTTACGTGTAAACAAACCAACAGCTTATGTAGTAATACGCAAATGTTTGGCAAGAAGAGGAGCCGGGCTTGTTACACTGGGCAGCGAAACTTCAGGCGGCATTCATCATATTTTAGCAACAGATTTATATGCCAAGAATACTGATAATGGCCTTCGTGTAAAATCTGCTTTTACCCGTGGCGGAGTGGTGGAAGATATTTATTTTCAAAACTGTGTGCTGGATTCTGTGCGTACGGTATTTCAGTTTAATTTAAACTGGTATCCTGCCTACAGTTATTCGGAGTTGCCAAAAGGGTACAATTATGATTCGGTGCCTGCACACTGGAAAAGTATGCTGCAAAAGGTTACACCGGCAGAAAAAGGAATTCCTGCAGCAAAAAATTTCTTTATCAATAATGTAAAAGCAAATAATTGCAGGGTGGTGTTTGATGCGGTGGGCTATCCCCAATCAACCTTAAAGAATTTTGTATTTAATAATACCACTATTACTGCAGCAGTATTGGGCACTATGGAATATACAGACGGATGGAAGTACAATAATTTTTCTGTTGGTATAAGCAAACCTGCACCAGTACCAAAAGTAGTTGGTAAAGAAAATGAAGAGCGGTTGAAATAAAAGCTGCTTATTGTGATATTCTTATTCACTTACGTCCATCCTGAACACCAGTAACTCTTTATCATTAACAGTTACGGTAACGGGGTATGTATCTTCTTCAGTGGGTTTGTAGCTAAAAGAAAGTATGCCGTTGTTGAAAGTAAATTCCATGGGTTTTATTTTTTTCTTTTTGTCTTCACCAAAAACCAAAGCTGCTTTGGTTACATCCAAATCACTGTTTAGCTGAATGCTAAAAAAGAATGGTTTACCCACTTTAGCTTTTAAATCACCATCTTTTGGGGTAAAACTTTTTAAGCCCATTTCATAAGCAGCAGATTTAATTACCGGCAAATCAAAAAAATCTTTCTTGCCTTTGGGGCGTGGGCCTAAGTACCATGCTTCATTATCGGGGCAATGTTCCCAATTAAAAATGCGCAGGGTGGCAAAAAAATATTCATCGTTAAATGCCGGCGTAAAGCTTTTAAAATCTGCATCAGAATAACCAGCGCCACGGCAGGCATCTACATAATACCATGCATCGGGGCTTAGCCCAAGTTGTATTACGTTCCATGTGTGGTTTATTTCTGTTTTTGCATCAGCAATTTGTTCACTGGTAAATTTTACATATCCGTCAACTGTGAGACATCGTATGCCTGCAACACTGCACATATCCTGGTACAGGTTAGCATAGCCGGCGCCAAGGCCTTTTCGATTTTGAAGCACCAGCGTGCTGGTATTTTTATCGGTGTTGCCACTGCGTGCATTTTTAAAATCGAAGCTGATGTTATTGGCAATCCAAACAAAAATGGCCCTTGCCTGATCTGTTTTATCTTCAAATTTTTTTGTAAGCAGTGTGGCAATAGTCCCCATATTCATAGTATCCAGCTTGCCCAGTTTTTTTACATACTCATCTACTTCTTTAAAATCTCTGCCAGCTTTTTGAGCATATCCAGTGGTGCAAATTGCGGCCACTAAAATTGTACAGACTACTTTTTGTATAATATTCATAAGTTAAAACTAAATATTAAAACGTTAATAAAACGGCAAATCATTCTTTAAAATCGAAAAGTGTTGCCGTAAAAACACCTCTTTCTCTTGGTTTAAATATGGCTTTCCAGTTACCATTATAACGTAAAAGGGATGGCACTAAGTATTCCCCAAATTTTGTGAGCACCACTTCCATCTGCACTTTAAAATCATACACACCGGCATCATAACTAAGGCTGTAATTTCTGCCCATTACGTCAAAGCTTTTTTCATCAAACCATGTTGTCATTTCATCAATCACCACCTTGCCTTCGTTGCCGGGCCTTACTGTCTGTTTAAATATATAGCAGTTACGGCCATTATATACATCCATATCAATATCCATGTCATATCTGTCTGCTATATCACCCTCAAAAATGGCTGTTTTGTTACTTAAAAAAGGAATGCCATTAATTTTTTTTCCGGGATTAAAAAACAGTTTTTTCAGTTGCTCTTTATGCTTTTCCATACCACTTTTACCAGAAGTGCTGAAATCTGTTCCGGTTACAATATTATTTTCTCCGCAAACAGAATCTCTTGTAAAAAAAAGCGAAGCATACATTTGGGCAGTGTAATATTTGTAAGCATGGTTGTCATCATAAAAGTCTCCGGTTGTTTTTTCTTCCAGTACCTGCATGCTGCGGCAGTTTGTGCTGCGGAGTTGTTTTGTTTTACTGTTTAACGATGCTTTTATTTCTCCATCTGCATTGTTTATGCGTATATCATTAATGGCGCTAAATTGGAGTATACGCAGGTTACGGAAGGCTTTATAAAAACTGGTATCGTTTTTTACGTGAGTTATAAAAGCTGGAACATTTAATTTATTATCCAGCACCACTTCACTAAGGGTAATAATATTTTTGCCCGATACAAACTGTGTGTCTTTTTTTTCCTGTGCAGCTACAGTTGTTGTAACCAGCAACAGCAATAAAAAAGGCATGATTGTTTTCATGCCTGTAAGATAAAAAATATGTTATAAACAGCTTGTTAAGCAGCTGTACTTATTTTGGAAACACCATTCTGTAATCAACCTTCACCTTGCCTTTTGAAATATCGGTTAGCTTACCCTGCAGCAGTTTTCGCTTTAAGGGTTTTATATGGTCAATAAAGAGTTTGCCTTCAATATGATCGTATTCGTGTAAAATAACCCTTGCCGTAATGCCGTTAAATGTTTTTACATGGTGATTGAAATGTTCGTCATCATATTCAAGTGTAACGGTTTCTTCTCTCGTTACATCTTCTCTTACTTTAGGTATGCTTAAGCAGCCTTCGTTGTAGCTCCAGGGTTTGCCGCTTAGTTCAGTAACGTGTGCGTTTATAAAAACACCTTTGTAGCCTGGCGCATCAGGGTAATCCAATTCTTCGTCATCATCTTTATTGGCAAAAATTTGTTCGCTGTCTATTACAAACAGTCGAATATCTTTATTTATTTGAGGGGCCGCCAAACCCACGCCATTACTGTTGTACATGGTTTCCCACATATCGGCTATTAATTTATCAAGTGCAGGGTAATCGGGTGCTACGTCTTTACACACTTTACGTAATACAGGGGCCCCGTAAGCTAGTATTGGTAAAATCATTTTTTAAAATATTGCGGCAAATTTACAATAAATGAATTAAGCTGCCAATCAGGATACGGCTTGTAAATATTCCTGCAACATAATGGTAGCAGCAATTTCGTCCACAAGTTTTTTATCACGCCGGTCTTTCTTTTTAAGGCCCATTTGCAGCATGGCATCTTTTGCCATTTTGCTGGTGTAGCGTTCATCTACCGTTTTAATGGGCATTGCAGGAAACTCTTTTTGCAGTTTTTTTATAGCTGCTTTTACCAATGGAGTGCCGTGTGTATCGCTTTCATCCCAATTAACCGGCAGGCCAATAATGATAAGTTCCACTTGTTCTGTTATAAAATATTTTTTAAGAAAAGGGATAAGCTCAGCAGAATGGATGGTGGTTAAACCGGTGGCAATAATTTGCAATGGGTCTGTTACTGCAATGCCGGTTCTCTTACCTCCATAATCTATTGCCAGTATTCTTGCCATAAAAATTAACCATTTAAATGCCATGCTCCGTTGTTATGCAATAAAATATCAGCAATAACAAAAATGGCAAAAACTATTGATGCAACTCCGTTTAATGTAAAAAAAGCCATATTCACTTTACTTAAATCATTGGGTTTAACCAACAGATGCTGATAAATGAGTAAAGAGGCAAATACAGTCGCACCAATCCAGTACAAAATCCCAAATTCACCGTAAAACCCTGCATATATCACACTGCCTGTGCTTAAAAGATGTAATACTTCTGAAATATGGAGTGCTTTTGCTTTACCCACTGTAGCAGGTATAGAATGTAATTGCTGCTGTTTGTCAAATTCTTCATCTTGCAGGGCATAAATAATATCGAAACCGCTTACCCAAAATAATACCGCAAATGAAAATAATAAAGGCAACACTGCAAAAGCACCTGTAACTGCAATGTAGGCGCCAATAGGAGCCAGGCTTAGGCCAACCCCCAATACTAAATGGCATAGTGCAGTAAAACGTTTGGTATAACTGTAAAACAATACAACAAATAACGCTACCGGCGACAAGTAAAAACAAAGCTTGTTTATAAAAAACGTGGCTACAATAAAAAGTACGCAATTTATAACTACAAACAGCAATGCATTTTTAGGCTGAATAATACCTGCAGGTATTTCACGTATTGTTGTGCGAGGGTTGGCAGCATCATACTTAGCATCTAACCAGCGGTTAAATGCCATGGCGGCACTGCGGGCAAAAATCATGCAGAGGATAACGAGAATAAATCGTTTCAATAGTTCAGTGCCATCAATTAATGAATGTAGAGGAATATCTGGATTGCCGGAAAGAAGCATTTCAACTGGTTTGCTGAAGTATGGCATCCCCAAAAAAAATCCTATCAACGCAAACGGCATTGCAAAAATGGTATGCGAAAACTTAATAAGGGATAAATAGTTTTTTACTGATGCCATTGCAGTTGTTAAACGTTAAACCTAAAGTGCATTACATCGCCATCTTTTACAATGTACTCTTTACCTTCAATACGCAGTTTGCCACTTTCACGGCAGGCGGCTTCGCTTTTATAATTTATAAAATCTTCGTAGGCTATTACCTCGGCTTTAATAAAACCTTTTTCAAAATCGGTATGAATAACGCTTGCAGCCTGTGGGGCTTTCCACCCATGCTGTATTGTCCATGCCCTTACTTCCTGCACACCTGCTGTAAAGTAGGTAGACAAGTTTAAAAGTTTGTAAGTGGAATGTATTAAACGGTCTAATGCAGGCTCTGTCATTTTATATTCTTCCATAAACATGGCTTTATCATCAGCATCCTCAAACTCTGCAATTTGTGCTTCAATAGCATTGGTCATTACAATTACTTCGTTGCCTTCGTTTTTAACAGCTTCAATTAATGCTGCAGAATACTTATTGCCGGTATGCATACTTGCTTCATCAACATTGGCAACATATAAAATGTGTTTGTCTGTAAGTAAAAATAAATCTGCAACAGCGCCTTTTTCTTCTTTAGATAAACCAAGCGTAATGATATTTTTACCTTTGTCTAAATGTTCTTTACAGCGTACTAAAATCTCCAGTTCTGCTTTGGCTTTTGCATCTGTTTTAGCCATTTTCTCTGTGCGCTGCATTTTCTTTTCCACGCTTTCCAAATCTTTCAGCTGCAGTTCTGTTTCAATAATTTCTTTATCACTTACAGGGTTAATAGCGCCTTCTTCCCTTAAAATATTTTCATCTTCAAAACAGCGGATAACATGAATAATAGCATCTACCTCCCGAATATTTGCTAAAAACTTATTACCCAAACCTTCGCCTTTACTGGCGCCACGTACCAAGCCTGCAATATCTACAATTTCAATTTGGGTGGGCACAATTCTGTCTGGCTTAACTAATGCCGCCAATGCATCTAAACGGGGGTCGGGTACGTTTACCAGGCCTGTATTGGGCTCAATAGTGCAAAAACGGTAATTGCTTGCCTGCGCCTTGGCACTATTGCTAACTGCATTAAATAAAGTTGATTTTCCTACGTTGGGTAACCCCACAATACCTGCCTGTAAAGCCATGTGTATTTTTGAATTAAAAATTAAGAATTAAAAATTGGCTGCAAAGGTAAGGTAATTGATAATTGCACTGATAGTCGTAAGCATGTCTCTCAATTTGTTTCATTTAATTATTAATTCTTAATTTTCAATTCTTAATTTAAAATCATGGCTTTAAGCAGAATATGGAGCGCTTTTATAATTGTGGCAGTTTTTATTGCCGGGTATAATTTTATTTTTAATACAAGCCGGGATGATATTTTTATCCGGATGGTTTCCGGCACCAGCAAAGACGAGTTTAAAGTGGTTTCTGTGCTGGATAGTGCGGCAACCGCAGATTTAAATAAACAAATGAAAGACTTTGGTTACGTTTTTCAAAAAGAGGCTGATAAGGATACAAAATACATCATTGCAGACAAGCTTACTAATGACTCAGCGCTAAAACTACAGGCAAAGTTTGCCGCTGCAAGGCTTGTTGGGCCAGAATATATGCTTGGTCGCAAACAAAAACCTGTTGACGGCGTAATAGAAACCTGCTGGACGGCAGTGGAAATCTGCCTTAAGCTTATTGGAGTACTAGCGCTCTTTATCGGCTTTATGAGTATTGCGGAAAAAGCCGGAGGCATTCGTTTCCTGTCCAGGATTGTAGGTCCGTTTTTTTCTAAACTGTTTCCGGAGATCCCTAAAGGGCACCCCAGTATGGGTCATATGATTATGAATTTTTCCGCCAACCTTTTAGGGCTGGATAATGCCGCAACACCATTTGGATTAAAAGCTATGGAAAGTTTACAGGAAATTAACCCCAATAAAGAAGTAGCTTCCAACTCACAAATAATGTTTTTGTGTTTACATGCCGCCGGCCTTAACCTGATACCGGTAAGTGTTATAGCGGTGAGGGCAGCACAAAAGGCCAGCGACCCAACAGATATTTTCATCCCCTGCCTTATAGTAACCTTTGTGGGTACTGTTGCTGCTATGATTATTGTTTCCATAAAGCAACGTATTAATTTGTTGCAGCCGGTAGTATTGCTTTGGGTGTTCAGTATTTCTGCACTTATTGTATTGCTGGTATTATATGTTACAAAGTTGGGCACCAGTTCGCTGCAATTATTTTCCGGCAACCTTAGCACTGGTTTAATCATACTTGTTTTTTTACTGATTGTATTAGGCGGGCTGTACAAAAAAATAGATGTATTTGCTGCTTTTTTAGACGGTGCAAAAAATGGCTTTGATACTGCAATACGGATTATACCTTATTTACTGGGTATTTTAGTTGCTGTAAGTATGCTGCGTGCCAGCGGTACTTTCGATGCCATCATAAATGGCATGAAATACTTTTTTGCCATGTTTGGTGCCGATACAAGATTTGTGGACGGACTACCCACCGCTCTCATTCGTCCATTAAGCGGTGGTGCAGCCAGAGGTATGATGGTAGACACCATGAAGACCTTTGGTCCCGACTCTTTTGCCAGCAAACTTTCCGGTATTTTTCAAGGCGCATCTGACACTACTTTTTATGTAGTAGCCGTGTACTTTGGTTCTGTAGGCATAAAAAATACCCGTTACAGTATTGGGGCAATGCTGTTAGCAGATTTGGTGTGTATTGTTACAGCAATTACACTTTGTTATATGTTTTTTGGATAAAAAAGAAAAGCAGACTGCATTAAAAAACTACAGCCTGCTTTAAAATTTATAAATAGTAGTTAAGGTTTGTTTGGATAAAGCCAAGCTCCTAAGCCTTGTGCGCCTGCACCACCTACAAAACCCCTAGCTGCCAGTGTATAAATCCTGTCGGGCAAAAGTGTTTGCGAAGTAGTGGTATAGGCTGTTGCACCGTTAGATGCAAGATTGAATAAAAAAACGTAATTGCCGGGGTCTACTTCTATAAAACTTTCCAAACTATTATTTGTAAACTGATCATTAAAACTGCGGTTAGAAAAAATCTTGGTATTTGTGCCTTGCACTACCACATCTACTGCTGGTGCATTTGGCGAAAAATGAAAAAACCTCAATTTAACTTTACCTGCTGTGGGCTCATCTAAATCATCGTTTACAATAACAGCTTTCGCTCTTTTGAAAGAGTCTATTAAAAAAGTAGAAAATACCTGGCCATCACCCATGTCTTTTGAAAGTGATGCCACGGCGTCTGTTCTTCCAGTAAAATTATAAGCAACCTTTGTGGCAGCAGTTGGCTCAATGGTATAATAGGGCAGTGTATATCTAATTGTACCAGCGGTGGTAGAATAATTAACTGTGGTAGCAAATAAAGTATTTTTAATAGAAAAGTCAATAGCCGGCGCATCTGGCGATAGCGGCACCAGTAACACTTGTGCAATATTACTTTCAGGGTCTTTTTTAATACATCCGGAAAAGCAAACGGCCATACAACCTCCAATAAACGTGTTTCTCAATATTTTCTTTATTAGCATAGATGTTTTTTTAACGGTTAGTAATAATTGAACCAACTGGAGTTTTACCTGCAGCACCTGTTGTTTTGCCCCTTCCTATAAAGGTGTACATACGCTCGCCAACAGGCGTAAAACCCACTACCGGTGCATATGCGGTTATAGTTCCTTTTTTTCTAAAAATTAAGGTATCGGTAATAATTGGTAACGGCAGTTGTAACCAGTTACTTATGTTTTTATGCGTAATATCAGTAATTATTTCTCTGTTTTGTCTTGCACTAAAAAGCGATAAGGTATCTAAGGGATTCATTAAAAAATTGGCTACTCTTATTTTGTAAGTTTGATAGGCTGGGGGTATTAAATCATCTTCTTTAAGCGTTATTCTTGCAGATGGTACAACGGTACCATTTGGTAAAACAGATAATACACTATCCCCAAAATATAAACTGTAAAATTTTCCTTTGTCTAAATTGGCAGTAAATGTGGCAATAGTATCTCCAGCAATAAAGCTGGGTACGTTTGGCACTTTAGTTAAATCTAATCTGCCATTAATTATTTCAAATTTGGTAGTTCCGGGTTGTATGCCTGCATACACATTTGGCGTAGGCCATACTCCTCCATAGCCAATGGAGGTGCCGTTTAATTTTACACCATTGGCATATATAAATACCTGTGGCCCCGTTGTAGCCGCGGAGGCGGTGGGTAAAGAAGGCCCGTTGCCAGCATATACTTGTATAAATTTAATGTTGGCACTGTTGGCAGAGTCTATGTACACCCATTTAATATTTTCGTCTAGCAGCTCTGTTGTTTTGTTGCAGCTTATAAAAATACTTGTTACAACACATAAGAGCAAAGTGGCTTTTATAAATTTCATCTTAATAATTTTTTTATGGTAATGTAAACCAAACTTTTTTGGTGTGATAATCCGGGTTAAATCCTCCTACAGATTTTAAAGCCTCAATATTCCACAAATACTCAGAGTTATACCTGGGCCGTATTCTTTCGGCAAGTTTACCTCCGTTATCAGGAAAAAGGCTAATAATATCAAGCCTGCGGTAGCCGGGGTAAATATTTATTTCATCGTAATTGTAGCGGCGCATGTCTACCCAATTTTCTACAAATCCCCAACCCCAAAGAGCTAAATATTTTTGACACATTATTTGTTTTAAAGTAAGTGCAGCTGCTGGAGGTACAAAATTTACATCGTTCAGTAAAGCTGCTTTTTCTGCGGCAGAAATTGAAACCCTTGTCATTAATGCAGGAGAGTTGGTACCTAACGTGTTTAAGTAGCCATAAAAATGTGTATTCAACATTTCAATATGGCCATCTATGCCATTTACATAAGCAGCTCTGGCACTTACTGTGTTTCCTTTTAACAAAAATGCTTCTGCACGTAAAAATTGCATTTCGCTATAAGTCATTATTGGAAACTTACTGTCATTTCTAAAAAATGTTCTGGCACCAGTATCTACACCCAATGCAGGTGCGGTGGTTTGCCCAATGGTGCCCCACAAGCTCGGCACTCTGGTATCGCTTGCTGTTGGGGTAGAAGGGTTATCAGCATATTGTCCAGCCCTTATTCCATTAAAAGTGGCGTTGTTTGAAGGCCTGCAAATATAGCGTAACCTGGGGTCGTTAACGGTATTTCCAAATACTGTACCGGGGGTAGCCACGCTACCCGTCATTAAAGAAACGGGAAAGGCCCCAATTCTAAAACCACCAAAATTATTACGGCTGGGCCCAAAAAAATTACGTGCAGTTACATCAGCAAACGCCATGTTAAATTGTAGCATAGCATCATCTTCCGTGGATGACATAGCTAAGGCGGTGTATTTGATTACGCTATCAACTTCTTTATTCAAATAACTGCTTTTTTTAGAATACCGATGGTATATTCTTGCTTTAATACCATTTACAAATTTCACCCAGCGGCTTTGGTCGCCTTTAAAGAAATAAAAATCTCCTTGAGATAGGGTAGATGTGCTTGCAAAGGGTGCGGCTTTTGCCCAATTAGTCAATGCAGAGTCGCAATAGCTTAGGGCTAATTCATAAGCTACATTTTGGTTATCGTAATCAAAAGAAAGGCGTCCTTTTTCAAATGCCTGCTTCACGGGTAGTTCACCATGTATATCTGCCACAGTAAGCCAGCTCCAAGCATTAAGTGTAAATGCAGCAGCCACATAATCAAACTTGCCAGTAACTCTTGCAGAGTCAATCATATCAATAATATTAAAACCCATGTTCCAATAGTGCATGCGCCATACATCTCCATACAAATCGCTTCCGGCACTGTAGCCATGCCGCTCTGGGGCATAGTTTGGGGTTACAATATTTGCAAAATTTTGGGTATAAAAGCCAATGGCTCTGGAATCAAACGCTATACCTCTGTGCATTGCTGAAATACAAGATTGCAACACTTGCTCTGGTGGGGCATAGGTGGGCAGGTTAGGATTTTTATATGCAGTATCTAGGTATTTTTTACAGGAAGTTCCCGCCACCGCAATTATTATTAAAAATATTAAAAAACGTTTCATATTAATAGCTTAAAATTTTAAAATTATTTTCCGTTTTTAAACGATACACTTATTCCTACATTTACTCCAATTGGGGTAGGGGTATTGCCCAAATCCATAGCAAAACCACCAACACCGCCAGTGGCGGGTGTATTTCCGTTTGCAGCAGGATCTACACCTGAGTAATTCGTTAAAATAAATAAATCTGTACCAGTTACAAATACACTTGCATTTGAAAAAAGGCGCATTTGCTTAAGCAATTTTGGTCCAAACTTATAGCGCAGTGTTATATCTCTTAATCTCAGCCAGTCCACATCATGCTCTACAAAATCGCTTGCTACATTGCCACTGCTGTTGCCTGCTCCTGCGGTTGTGTACCAATCATTCTGAAAATAAGGTAAAACGGGTATGGTATTTTTTGTTGGGTTGGCACTGTTCTCAAGCCCATCCTGCAAAACACCTTCTACAATAATTGCTTTTTCTCTGTTTAATGTGCGTTTGCTTAAGCCTGTGTTGGTTAAAAATTGTTCTGTTCCATTAAGCACATCGCCTCCTTTTTTAATATCTAATGTAAAGCCAAGGCTTAAGTTTTTGTAGCTGAAATTATTTACTATGCCCAATGCAAAATCTGGATTGCGGTCGCCAATTTTTACATAATCGGGCCCGGTAATTGGATACCCGTTTGCTGGGTTTATTACAATTTGGCCTTTGTTGTTTCTTAAATAATCTACACCGCCAATAGTTGTGGTTGGTTTGCCTCTGTATAAGCTTGCACGGTAACTCGAAATCCATGAGTCGGAATTATAAAACTCTGGTAATGGTAAACGGGTTACCACATTCTGCATTTTATTAAAGTTAAAATTTGTGCTCCATTTAATTTTTTTGTTTGCAATCCAATTAAAGCCTAATGCTACTTCAACCCCTTTGTTGGTTAAATCTGCAATGTTAGATGTGTAAAGAATAAACCCAGTGGCATAACTTGGCCTTGCATTGGCAGCTACTGAATTTTCAATATCTATTTTATATACAGATACATCTAACGTTATTTTATTTTTTAAAAATTTAAATTCCCCACCCACTTCAACTGAGCGTTGAGACTCTGGGAATAAATCTGGATTATTGGCGCCAAAGCCATAAGCAAAACCATACCCATTTGTACTGGCAACAGAGTTTGTGTAAACCGATTGGTTAGAGTACGGGGCTACCCTTTTACCCGTTTTGGCAATAGAGCCTCTTAAACGTCCAAAAGTAATAAAATTATTTTTTGGCAAAAGTTCACTAAAAACAAAACTGGTGTTTACAGCGGGGTAAAAGTATGATCGTTTATCAGTGGGGAACTCTGCCAACCAATCGTTACGGCCACTTGCATTTAAGTACAGAAAGTTTTTGTACGAAATATTTAAATCCCCAAACAAACCTATGCTGCGCTGTAATGTTAAAGTATCTCTGCCTTGTGTGCGGCTATTTAACCTTTTTAGTGTAGAAGTGTTGCCATCTACTCTAATATCTTTGGTTTGAAGATTACGGGCAATATCCAACACACTATCTGCGGTGGTACTAAAGCTGGTGGTAGTTCTATCATCAAAAGACTGGCCTACCATAAAACGTACATTAAACTTGCCAAATGTTTTTTTTGCTGTTGCTAAAAAATTGCTGTTAAATGCTTTGTAATTAAGTGTGTATTCTTCAATACGTCCTCCAACAGTAAATACATTAAAACTTTCTCTGTCGTACATATAGGCACCAGTTTGGGTATAGGCATCTGCTGTTGTTCTCAAATCAAACGTAAGCCAGCTTTTGGCATAAATAGTAAAGTTGTTATTAAATGTAAAGCGGTTGTTTATATCATAGTTTTTATTTCGGGTAGTTTCAAAGTAGGGGTTGTTAGCTTCCGCAGGGTTATCTACACCAGCAGATTTTGAAATAATTCTTCTGTTACCTGCAATGTTTTGCCATTTACGGGCATCATCGTCTAATGGCCAGGTAAGTAAATTTAAATAATAACCACCAGTGCCTCTAAATGCCTTGCGGTTGTATTGGTTATAATATGCAGCAGTGGTATTTACATCTACCTTTTTAGCTATTTTAGAGTTTAAAGTTACCCTTGCATTTATTTTACGGTTACCGGTATTGGGTATTACCCCCTCTTGGTTAAAGAAAGACCCATTGGCCCTAATGCCGGTATTGCCCCTGCCTCCTTCTAAGGTAAGATTGTGTTTAGTTGTTTTACCAACGTTAAAAAAGTTTTTTACGTTATTGTAAAACTTAGTATCTGGTGCATATTTTGGCCCAAAAAAACTTCGGGTAGTGTTAGTAAATGCGCCATTGGTGCCATTGTCGTACACACGCTGCACATCATGAAACCGTGTAATTTGCTGCCAAGCAAAATTATTGTCGTAACTCACTTTTAATTTTTGCGCTTTAGCTTTTTTGGTTGTAATTATTATGGCACCATTGCCAGCTTCTACACCATATAGTGCCGCACCTTCTGGCCCTTTAAGTATGGTAATACTTTCAATATCTTCTGGATTAATATCGGCAGCCCTGTTTGTATAATCATTGTTTCGGTTAGGCTGATCGCTGGCAAGCCTGCCTTGATTTAAAACACTGTTATTTAACGGCACCCCGTCCAAAATTATGAGTGCATTATTATCTCCACCCACCGAGTTAAAACCACGCAGTACAATTTGTGAAGATGCGCCAGGAGCACCCCCCGTGGCATTCACTGTTACACCTGCTACTTTGCCTTGCAGCGCATTAATCCAGTTTCCGTCTCTTTGTGTACCGGCAATATCTGCACCATCTAATTTGGTAGCCGGATGCCCCAAGCTTTTATCACTTTTTGTTACGCCAAATGCAGTTACCACAACCTCACCTAATTGTTTAGCACTTTGCGTTAGTACTGTGTTAATGGTTGCAGCATCTCCTACTGCAATTTCTTTACGGGCATAGTCAACAAAAGTAAAAACCAATGTTTGCCCTTTTGTTGCATTTATAGAATAAAAACCGTTTTCATCTGTAACAGTGGCTTTTCTTAAGCCTTTTATTTCAACAGTTACATCCTTCAGTGGGGCATTGCCAGTACCCTTAACAAAACCAGATACCACGCCAGTTTGCGCCCATGTAACACTGTACGAAAGCAAAAGCGCAATGCTTAGCATACATTGTAATAGTTTTCTCATTTTAGTTTTATTTGGTGTTTAGTAAAAAATTATATCACCTGTATACCTGCTTCTGCATAAGGTTGTAAAAGCGGATTGTCTGGTGCTAATTCTGTTATCAAAATATCAATGTCTTTCAGCTTACATACTTCTATTGGCTGAAAAGAATTCAGCTTTTCTGAAATAGTGAGGCATACCGTTTTTTGGCTGCTGTTTATCATGGCTTGTTTTAGTTGCACCACATCCCAGTCGTTATCGGTAATGCCATGTTTAATATCAATAGCATTAATGCCCAAAAAACACAAATCGGGTTTAATACTTTTTATACGGTTGATGGCGTCGGCACCTAAAGTAATCTTTGAGCTTTTAGAAAGTTTGTCGCCAATTACAATCACTTCAATGTTAGGGTGGTGCATGTACTCAACAATTGCGGGCACACTGCCTGTAATAAAAGTTGCAGTAAGGGCGGGACTTAAAGAACGGGCCATTTCAACAATAGTGGTGCCGCCGCCTGTAAGTACAAACATGCCATCTTTAATAAGGGCGGCTGCCTTTTGCGCTATTATTTTTTTATTATCCTGTGAGTAGATTTTTTTTGAAGGGTAGGTAATATCACTAAACGCCAGCGACAAGGCTCCGCCATGTACTTTTATTAGTTTGCCCTCTTCTGACAGTTCTGATAAATCCCTGCGGATGGTATCTTCTGATACATCAATTTCTGCACTGAGCGTTGCAGACAACACCTTGTTATGCAGGTTAACCTGGTGTACTATGTACGCCTGTCTTTCCCGTTTTAGCATCAATGAAGCAGTTAGTTGCATCAAATAAACAAAAAATATTGCAAAAAACTGCAAAAAATAGAGGGTTTTAATTAACAAATGTGCAAAAGCCTGCAACCGTTTACAGAATGATTCAACTGCAACACAGGCCTATTGGATATTTACTTTGTTTTTATCTTTAAAAATTTGCTGTAGTTTATCTTCTTTTTGCGCAGGCTCTTTTTTAGTAACGCTGTCTTTTTTTGGAGTTAAAAGGCTGTCTGCAGGTTTATTAGTTTCACCTTCTTCATCGTCTTCGCCTGTATAATAATCTCCAAAAAGGTTACAGAGTATTTTGGCGCCATAAACAGAACGGGTAAATTTATTACCAATAACAATTATGGTGGCATCCTCTTTAAGCAGCCTAATGAATGTAGCGTTACTGCCATGCCACCAGCCGTTGTGGTAAATTACTTTTTTACCATCAGGGTATATATTCATACGCCAGCCCAAACCATAATTGCGTATGCCGGGTTTTTCGTTGCTATAAGGTGCAAAGGCATGCGCTAAAATATCTTCTTTAAAAAGTTTGCCTGTTTTAAGGGCATGGTCCCAAATCAATAAATCCTGCGGTGTGGTGTAAATATTTTTATCGCCATAAATGGCATCTAAAAAATTCCATGTCATGGGGCGGCCTTTCCAGTCGTAGCTGGGCGTGGCTGTCGTACTGTCTGCATTTTTATAAACATAAGTGTTGCGCATTTGCAGTGGCGTAAAAAAAGTAAACTGTAAATAGCCGGCATAGGTTTGTTTGGTAATTTTTTCAATAAGCAAAGCCAGCAACGCATAGTTTGTATTGCAATAACTAAAGTGAGTATTTGGCACACTTATATTTTCAATGGTGGCTTTATTGATTATTA
>JAGVCC010000263.1 GCA_020059395.1 Chitinophagales bacterium
CCCTATCCGTTCATTTATAAAAACACTTGTTAAGTAATGAGCGAAACACTTGCCATAAAAAGTTTAGAAATAGCGCTTGCGCAGGAAGGCGTTAGTGAGGAGCCAAAGGGTAGCAATAGCGGTCCAGTTGTTAACCAGTATTTAAAAAGTGTTGGTTTAGGCAAAGGATACCCTTGGTGTATGGCTTTCGTTTATTGGTGTGTTGGTAAAGCTGCCAATATGCTGGAGGTAAAAAATCCATTAGTAAAAACAGGCGGCGTAATGCTGCAATGGAATACAACCAATTTAAGGAAGCTGCCGAAAACAAGTAAAGGAATTAAACCAGGAGACATTTTTATAATGGAGTTCCCCGGTGGCACAGGCCACACAGGATTTGTTGAAAAGGTTGAAGGCAAAGTGGTTTATACCATTGAAGGTAACACTAATGATGATGGAAGCAGAGAGGGCTACGAAGTAGCAAGGCGTGAGCGGCCACTTAGCTCTTTTAAAGGATTTATTCAGTTAAGCTAAAAACAAAACAATGGATAGCGTAAAAAATTATTTTAAAGATTACCCCGGGAAAGAAAAATGTTTTACCACAACCGATGGTTTAGTTTTTCATGAAAAAGGTGATGCTAATATGCATGCGGCCACATTAACAGATAAAGAGGTGGAAGAACACAACGCAGCAAAACATGCAAGTGCAAAAAAATCTGTTGAAACTAAGCCGCTTACTGCTGCTCAAAAAAAGGCAGCTGAAAAAGAAGCCGCCGAAAAAGAAGCCGCTGGCGGCGATGATGCAACTGCATAATTATCCACTTAAAAATTTATAAATGTTACCACGGGTAAAAATATTTTTTGAAAACGGCAACCTCGGTTTAGTAGCACCATCACCAGACGGACTTTTGGGCATAGCCTGCACCGGCGCTGCTGTGTCAACCACTTTTGCATTAGCCACGCCTTACTTTTTAACATCATTAAGCGGCTTAACCCCGCTGGGTGTTACAGAAGCTAATAATGCCAGCCTTTATAAAATTGTAAAAGAATTTTACCAACAGGCAGGCGAAGGTACTGAGGTGTATTTAATGGCTTTTCCTGATACCGTTAAGCACAGCGATATGGTTGACATTACCAATGCCAACGGGGCTAAAAAATTAGTTGATGCTACCAATGGTAAACTGCGTGGCCTTATTGTAAGCCGCACACCGGCAGTTGGCTATGTTGGCACTACCAACAATGGCATTGATGCTGATATAACTTTAGCCCGTGCCAATGCGCAGGTATTTGCAGAGCATTATACTAACACAAAGTATGCGCCTTTATTTGTAATAATTGAAGCCTATGGTTATAACGGCAATACGGTTGATTTAAAAGACCTTACTACCGAAAACTATAACCGTGTAAGCATTATGCTGGGTGATACTGTAGTAAGCAGTAAACAGGCTGCTGTTGGCATTTTAGCTGGCCGCCTGGCAATAATACCAGTACAGCGGAATATTGGCCGTGTAAAAGATGGCGCTTTAACTCCTATAGCTGCTTTTGTTGGTGCCACACCAACAGAGCTTGCAGATGTTGGTGCCATACATGATAAAGGCTACATTACCTTCCGCACTTTTGTAAACCAAAGCGGTTATTATTTTAATGATGATTTTACTGCAACTCTGCCAACGGATGATTACAGCCACTTAACTGCACGCCGCACTATTGATAAAGCTTTCCGCATTGCTTACAATAACATATTGCAAAACCTGCTGGATGAAGTGCCGGTTAATGAAGACGGTACATTGCCTGCAACTATGGTTAAAGCATGGCAGGCAGATGTTGAAAATGCTATTGTACAGGGCATGACGGTAAATGGAGAGCTGAGTGCAGATGTTACCACTGGTGATAATGGCGTAACCTGCTACATAAACACGGCACAAAACCTTGTTGCAACTTCACAATTAAAAATACAACTGCGTGTAAGGCCATTTGGTTACCCACGCTATATAGATGTTTACTTAGGCTTTCAAATAACTGGAGCATAGTAATCATAATTTAAAAATCATTTAAACTCTTTTTTATATGCCTTTTGACAGCAGAGAATATGAATGGCCAGATATAACCATTGTTATTGGTAACAGGGATATTACCGGCATCCGCTCTATTAAGTATAAAGAAAAAATGGAAGCCGAAGCGATGTATGCTAAAGGCCGCAATCCGCAGAGTATACAAACTGGTAACATAAGTTACGAAGGTGAAATTGCCGTAACACAAAGCGAATACGAAGCGTTGGTAAAAGCTGGCAATGGCTCTGTTTTGAAGCTTCGCAATTTAACTGCTGTCATCGGCTACGGCAACCCCAGCAATGGTGATGCTATGATAACAGATACTTTAAAAGGTATTCAGTTTACTGAAGGCGGCAAAGAATTTAAACAGGGGGATAAGTTTACCGAGATAACACTTCCCTTTCTTGCCACCAGGCTAATTAACCAGGTGCAATAATTTTAAACCCAAAAACTAACTAATGAAAGATTTAACACCCTCTGCAAGTGTAACGCAGCAAATGATTGATGGCTGGAAACAGCAATACGGCACTGTTGCAAAAATGACCGTAAAAGAAAACGGGGAAACAAAAGTAGTTTATGTACGTAAGCCCACTAATAAAGAAATTGATTTTGCCAGTGCTAACCTTACCCGTGGTGCATTAACGCAATATGGCATTACTATGTTTAACACCTGCCAAATTGCAGGAGATAAACTGGTAACAGAAGAAGCATTGCGCAATGTTGGCCAGTATATGAATGAAATGATAGAAGCTGTAGAGGTTGAATTTGAAAAGCTTTAGCGGATGCCGGCTACGGCATTCGTTATCCCAACGAGCAAACGCAAACGGCAAAAACAACCGGGAAAAAAATAAGCTACAGCGACTGGTGCAAGCAGCATAAACAGCGCATTGATGAACGCCGTAAAATGTTCTCCTTAATACGGTACTACTTTAACAAAGAGCCTTACAATTTACCAGCTATTGAAATTGCCATGCTATGGACAGACTTAGCATGGATAAGAGAAACACAAGCCGAAGCAAATAAAAAATGAGTAAGTTTTTAGAATATGTATTGAGCTTAAAAGATAAGATAACCGAACCTTTAAGAAGGGTATCGGCCAACTCATCTAACGCAGGTACTAATGTAAAAAACTTACAGCATAATGTGCAGCAGCTTAACACCACACTACATGCTACTGCCAGTGGCGGGCTTACCAGGTTTAACATAGCAATGGGTAATTTAATTGCACAGGGCATTACAAAGCTGGGCAGTATTGCAAATGATTTTATTAGTGGTGCAGCAAGCGGCACCATACAAAGGGAGCAGGATATAATCGGCCTCACCACATTTTTAGGAGATAATGCAAAACGTGTTTACGATGCAATTGAAAAAGATGCAGCCGTAACACCTTTTGGCTTAGAAAGCCTGCTGAGTGTTAACCGTGGATTAATAAGTACCGGCATGAATGCTGATAAAGCCAGACAGGATGCATTAAACCTTGCTAATGCTGTTGCTGCTGTTGGTGGTAGCGATGATGTATTGAGCCGTATGGGTGCTAACATGCAGCAAATAGCCAATACAGGTAAAGCCAGCGCAATGGATATTAAACAGTTTGCTTTTGCAGGCATAAATATCTATTCTCTTCTTAGTAAAGCTACTGGTAAATCTGTAAAAGATGTACAGGAAATGGAAGTGAGCTATGATGTACTTGCTAATGCATTAGAAAAAGCTGCACAAAAAGGCGGCCTGTATTATGGGGCCAGCGAAAAGCAAAGTAAAACATTGGGCGGCCTGCTGAGTACACTAAAAGACGGCTTTAAAAAATTTATGGCCGATACCGGGGAATTTATGCGGCCATTTTTGGAGAAAGGAATTGCTTACCTGCAAAAGTTTATTGATAACACTCCTAAAATTTTAAATGCTATAAGGCCAGTAATCAATTTTATTGGCAATCTGTTTTTTGGGTTAATTGATGTGATTGGCGGTGTCATTAATATTTTCCAATGGTGGTATAAAAAAATTCAGGATGGTAATCCGGTGATTGTTATTCTTTCTGCAGCCATTGTAGTTATTATTGGCAATATTATTCTTTTTAAAAGTGTGGCTCTACTGGCACAAGCCGCTACCGTTTTATGGACAGCGGCAACTTGGGTTTTTAATGCCGCAATGTTGGCCAACCCCATAGGAATTGTTATTGCATTAGTGATTGCCTTTGCTGCATTAATAGGCTACATAATTTATCGCTACAATGGCTGGGGCGAAGCATGGAAAAACTTAGTAAGTTTTTTAAGCAATAGTTGGAAGGGTTTTAAAGAGGTTTTTAACCTCGTATGGTTGCATGTTCAAAATGGGTTTTTAACAGGCATTGAATTAATGCAAACTGCCTGGTACAAATTTAAAAGCCTTTGGGATGAAGATGGCGCTAACGAAGGCCTTGCTAAACTAAATACACAAGCAAATGAACGTGCCAAAGAAATTGCAGAAAGCCAGGGTAAAATTGTGGAGTATGCAAAAATGGCCGGAGAAAGCTGGAATAAAATAGGACTAAAAGATAGTGGGAAAGGTTTTAAGGATATAAAAAATGATATAAGTGCAAAGTTGGGCCTTACACCAACACCTGCTGCGGTTAATACAAAATTTGGCGGCGGCGATGGAACAGGCACTAATACCAAAGGCAAAAAAAGCAATGAAGCTGTGGCCACCGGCGGTACAAAAAATACCACCATTAACATACAGATTAAAGAGCAGGTAGGACAGTTAACAGTAATGGCCAATAGTGTAAAAGAAGGTGCAGAAAAAATACGTGACATTATTGTTGACGAAATGACAAGAGCCATTGGTATGGCACAAGCAATTGCCGAATGATTTTGACATATCAAAACTTATAGGTGGCCATGTTCTGCCACCGTTGCCACCTTTTCCTAAAGTGCAGCCGGTTAAAATTTCCAGTAATGATGCCTATGCGCTTTCTCCCTTTGTGGCAGAAGCAAGTGCGGCAGACAATGTAGAGCAAACAATTTTTGGTACACCACAAGTGGTGCCGCTGAGCGTAAAGCTGCCTGGTGAAAGCGAATGGTTTCTTTTTCCTACAGAGCCGCTGATTAGTATTGAAGGGCAAAGTGTATTGATACGGCGAAATGTGGCAAAGAAAAAAAATATTACCGGCAGCATAAAAGAATACTGGACGGATGATGACTGGAGCATTGAAGTACA
>JAGVCC010000434.1 GCA_020059395.1 Chitinophagales bacterium
CCATCAATAGTAAGCGATGGAAAATATTCTGATACTGCACTGTTAATACTGTCGCCTAAATTCTGCGGAGCAAACACATATTTTTTTGCAGCCTGTTTTCTTTCATACTCTACTGCAAACTCATAACAGCTTTTGCGGTAGTTACCAGCTTTTATACTTTGTGCATTTAGTTTTGGGTACGATAAAAATTTATTTACTGCCTTCAGCGCATCTTCAAACCTTCCAATACCTGCAAGCGAAATACCAAAAGGCTGGTTGTAGGTAATACTGTAAACAGAATCTAAAGCAATGGCTTTTTCAAAATCAATAACACTTGAGTCATACTTTTTCATGTTAGCATAAATACCCGCCCTGGATAAAAACGCATCTACAAAACGTGGCTCGTATTTTATACTTTCTGTAATAAGGTTAATGGCTGTTCTGTAATTGCCGGCATTAGCCTGTTCGTATGCCTGGCCATAAATATCACCTGCTTTTTTATTTACTTTTTCAGGGTCGTACCATTGGGCATTAAGAAGAGAGTATGAAGTAAGAAGCAGGAAGAAAAGAAAGCCCTTCTTTATGTTGATTGCTATGGTCATATGGCCAATTATTCGTTGAAGGTAGAACGAAATACGTATCAGTTTATTACGATGTGGTGAACTATAACAAAATTTAAGCACTGCTCAATTAATAATGAACCATCAACTATGAACCTTCTACGGCACATTAATATACTTATGAACCTGCAAACTCAGTTGCCATTTAGGGTTTGCTTTTATGTAATCAATTATAAGCGGTGTAACAACGGAAGCTTTATCCCATTCAGGTTGTAAATATAATTTGCACGCAGGAGAAACCTGTGCTGCATATTGCTCTGCCCAGTCAAAATCACTTTTATTAAACACCACCACTTTTAATTCGTTGGCATGTGGCATTACTTGTGGTAAAGGCGCTTTAAATTTTTTTGGAGAAAGACAAATCCAGTCCCATTTACCACTTAATGGATGAGAGCCTGATGTTTCAATATTTGTTTGTAAACCTGTAGCCTGTAATGCAGCAGTTAGTTCATCCAAATTGTGCATTAATGGTTCGCCTCCAGTAATCACAACGAGTTTTGCCGCTGTGTTTTTTACTAATAACTTTAAGCTGTCAACTGTCATCTTTGAATGTTTTGCTGCATCCCAACTGTCTTTTACATCGCACCATACACAACCTACATCGCAACCACCCAGTCGAATAAAGTAGGCTGCTTTTCCTTGGTGAAAGCCTTCGCCCTGAATGGTGTAAAAATGTTCCATTACAGGTAATAATTCTATTTTCCTGTTATCCAATATAAAAATGATTAAAAAATAAATAATTGCTAATAGCTATCGTAACTGACAATAGATTTCCGATAAGAAAGTAATCATTAGAAATTTTTGTCTCTTGCTGCTCTTTTAATCGTGTGCCTAATTTTAATGCTCCAAAAAAGATGAGTATTGTATTAATTTGCGAAACCAAGCCAAGAAAAAGGATAAAACGTTCCAAAATTCCTTTAAATAGGGAGTTCTTCCAGCTGGTATTATTTGGGTCATATTTTTTTCTTACCAAATAAAAAATGAGTAGCGCTAATAATTCAGCACACAAAAAAATTAGTATAAAAAGCAACGTTTTACTGTGCATAAAGAAATAGTTTTTTTAATGATTGGTATGCTTCAATTTCCAAACTTTTTTTTCTTTTCCAAATTAAGCTAGGAGTCTTTCGCATATGGGAGGCTATTCTTTTGTAATCTTTTTCTTTCAATAGCCATTCTATTAATTCGCCTTCATCCCTTTTCCATTTTTTATAAAACATATCCAACAAAACAAACAGTTCCTGATAAACCTTAAAGTTATTTCCTTCATCGCTTAACACCCAAAACCTTTTCTTTAATTTCTTCAGCACTTGTAATGATTTTCTTGCAATTGCAAATCCTTCTCCAACCATTCCGTGTGCAATTTTTCTGTTGATTTTTGTATCAATTTCGCCTTCAGTTATAACATACCTCAAAAATATTTTTGAATTTCTAAAAATGCAATATTCTTCTATCGCTAACACAATTTTTGTAGCAGATTTAATGTCTTTCAATACACATTGAAATTCATCTCCCAAAGTAATTGTTAGCGGCGAAAGGATATCTTTCTTAAAAATTTCATTCATCTTAGCAACGATATGCTGAAATTCATTTTGTGTAACTGGCTGTGGCATTTTCTGGCTGTTTATCATGTCAGCCATTAATATTATGTATTTTTCTTTTTTCACGTTTTGTGAAATTATCGAAAATATTTCACAAAACGTGAAAATGGCTATTTTTTATTCTCACAGGCATTGTATGTGTTCATCATCAGCGCACCAATAGTCATTAAACCTACGCCGCCCGGTACGGGTGTTATGTAACTGCATTTAGGCGCCACCTCCGCAAAATCAACATCACCTTTAATGGCAAAGCCAGTTTTTTTAGTTGCATCAGCAACTCTGGTAATACCCACGTCAATAACCACAGCGCCTTCTTTCACCATATCAGCTTTTAAAAAGCCGGGTTTGCCAAGGGCAGCCACAATAATATCAGCCTGCAAACAAATTTCTTTTAAATTATTGGTGCGGCTGTGGCAAACCGTTACAGTGCAATTTCCGGGATTGGAATTTTGGCTTAGTAAAATACTCATTGGCCGGCCAACAATATTACTGCGCCCAATTACCACTGCATGTTTGCTGCTTGTTTCAATTTCGTAATGTTCAAGCATTAACATAATACCATAAGGCGTTGCAGGTATAAAAGTGGGCATGCCCTGCACTAATTTTCCAATGCTTACCGGGCTAAACCCGTCCACATCTTTATCAGGATGTATAAGGCTGATGATTTTTTCTTCATCAATATGTTTTGGTAAAGGTAGTTGTACCAAAATACCATCTACATCATTATCATTATTTAATTTTTCTATTGCAGCAAACAACTCAGCTTCACTAACGCTTTCTTCCAACCGAAGCAGGGTGCTTTTAAAACCAATTTCTTCGCAGGTTTTTACTTTGCTGGCTACATAGGTTTCGCTGGCGCCATTGTTGCCAATTAATATAGCAGCCAAATGCGGCAGTTTTTTACCGGCTGCTTTTAATGCATCCGTTTTGGTTTTTAACTGGTCTTTTACTGATTGCGATACTATTTTCCCATCTAAAATTTGCATGGCGCAAAAGTAAGCAAGAAAAGTGGTTGATGTAAAACCAGTAATTCAAATTAATATTTTACCTATCTTGTCAATATCAAATACTGCCTGTTTTGAAAACATTAATATCAGCTTGTTTATTAATTACTTTTTTTGTGCGTACACAGGCGCAATCCATTCGCTATCCGCTGGCAATGCCATACACTGGTTTATCTGCATATTCTACTAGGCAGGCAGATGTGTTTTCTTTTACCGGCAATCAGGCTGCACTGGCAAAAACAAAAAGTGCTGGCATGGGTATTTACAGTGAAAGAAGGTTTATGCTGGCAAACATAAATGCATATTCACTTGCTGCGGACATGCCTTCTAAAATGGGCAATTTTGGTGTGCAGGTAAACTACAGTGGTTTTAAAAATTTTACCGAAAATAAGTTTGGCCTGGCTTATGCCCGCAGCCTTGGGAGCAAGGTGGATGTGGGTATTCAGTTTAATTATTACGGTTACCGCATACCTGGCTATAGCAGCGCTTCGGCAATTTATGCTGAGGCCGGTGCTGTTTTTCATGTAAGCGATAAATTGAATGCAGGTGTGCATGTGTACAATCCTATGAGTGCAAAACTGGGTAAAGATGGCGATGAAAAGCTGCCCTATACATATAAATTTGGTTTGGGGTACGACGCATCAGAAAATTTTTTTGTAAGCGGTGAAATTGTAAAAGAAGAAAATAAACCTGTAAATGTAACAGCAGGAATGCAATATCAGTTTGCCAAACAGTTTTTTGCAAGGGCTGGTTTTTTAAGTGAATCTTCAACCATGTATGCAGGTGCCGGTGTAAGTTTTAAAAATATTCGTATTGATGTGACGGGCAGTTACCATCCTCAATTAGGGTTATCACCAGCGGTTTTATTTATTGCAAATTTTGGAAAGACGAAAGCAGCTACTGATGATACCGATTAACATAGATGAACACAATAGAAAAATACTAAGTAAAGCTGTGCCTGCCCTCAACAAAATTGGTGGATTACTCAACTCTGTGCTGTACCATTTTTCATTTATGCAAAACCTCAAACGATATACTGTTTGCATAATAATATTCTTCACTGGTAATTTTTTATTTTGCGTAAAAGCATCAGCGCAAACCCCTGAAACTCCCGTTGCAGAACAGCAGTTAGAAAATATAACGGAAAACAACAGCGATAACGAAACAGAAGACGACAGCTACTTACAGCAAATGCAGCAGTTTATCAAACATCCGTTAAATATTAACACAGCTGGCGAAGATGAGTTGAAGGAATTAAAGGTTTTATCTCCATTGCAGATACAAAATTTGCTTAGCTACCGCAGCCTGTTTGGAAAATTTATTGATATGTATGAATTACAGGCAGTACCGGGGTTTACTCTAGATGTTATTCAAAAAATAAAACCATTTATAACAGTAAGCACACAGCAAAAACTTACAGAAAATATTAAAGCAAGATTAAAAAATGGTGAACATTCTTTAATAGCAAGGGTTACACAAACACTTGAAAAATCAAAAGGTTATTTGGTAGACTCAGCCACTAATTTTTATCCCGGTTCGCCACAAAAGATATTGTTGCGTTATAAATATCAGTTTAAAAATTTGTTGCAATACGGTTTAGTAGCAGAAAAAGATGCAGGCGAACAATTTTTTAAAGGCTCACAAAAACAAGGTTTCGATTTTTATTCAGCACATTTGTTTTTACGTAACAGCGGTAGTGTAAAGTGCCTTGCATTAGGCGATTTTACGGTTAATTTAGGCCAGGGCTTAACACAGTGGCAAAGTCTGGCTTTTAAAAAAAGTGCCGATGTTGTAAATATAAAACGGGAGGCAGATGTGTTGCGGCCTTATAATTCGTCAGGGGAAATATTTTTTCATCGTGGCGCAGGCATTACCATTCAAAAAAATAAATGGCAGGCCACCTTTTTTGCATCTTATAAAAATATTGATGCCAATTTTATTACCGATACTATTGCGGTTACAGAAGATTATGTGTCATCCTTTCAAACTTCCGGTTATCACCGCACTAAAAGTGAAACCGCTAATAAAGGCATACAGAAGCAACTTGCTTTTGGAGGTAATATCAATTATAAATTAAAAAGCCTGCGGCTTGGTATAAATGCCATTCAGTATAAATTTAAAGTGCCCCTGCAAAAAGATACCGACCCCTATAACTTGTATGCACTAAATGGCAACAGCTTTGGCAATTTCAGCGCAGATTACAGTTATACCTATAAAAACCTTCATTTTTTTGGCGAAGCGGCCGCAAATAATAAAATGCACAAGGCATTTGTAAATGGTTTGCTCATCAGCACTTCATCTGCAGTTGATATGAGCTTTTTGTACCGCAATATTTCTTCTGGTTATCAGTCGCTTTACGGCAATGCTTTTACAGAAAGTACAACTCCGTCAAACGAAAAAGGATTTTATACAGGTATTTCCATACACCCCGGTGGCGTTTGGCAAATAAATGCCTATGCAGATTTTTTCAAATTTCCATGGTTGCGTTTTAGAACAGATGCTCCTTCAAATGGCAACGACTATTTCATTCAGTTAACATACAAGCCTAACAAACAGGTTGAAATTTACAGTCGTTTCAGGTCAGAAAGTAAAGCCAGCAATTTTAATCTGGATAATGCAGCATTGCCCCAGGCATTGGCGCAGCCTCGCAAAAACTGGCGCACACAATTAAGCTTTAAGCCCAAACAGGAAATAAGCATCCGTAACCGGGCCGAAATAGTATGGTTTAATAACGGCAGCTTATCTGAGCAGGGCTTTTTATTGTTTGCAGATGTATTTTATAAACCCCTGCTTAAGCCGTGGGCGGCAAATGTAAGATTGCAGTTTTTTGAAACAGAAAGTTATAATTCCCGGTTGTATGCCTATGAACAGGATGTGTTGTATAGCTATTCCATTCCGGTTTTTTACGATAAAGGGCTTCGCTACTACTTAAATGGCAGCATTGATATTAATAAAAAAACAACTTTGTGGATACGGTGTGCTCAAACCATATATAAAAACAAAAATACTAATGGCAGCGGGCTTGATGAGATAGCCGGAAACACCAAAACAGAGTTTAAACTGCAGTTACGGCACTTTTTTTAACATTTTTACAACTTAAAGCAGCAATATTATCCCCCTTTATGTCCTATGTACTGTAAGGGGTTCCAATTATTTAACATTTTTTTGACTTTAGAGAAATATCCCTATTTTTACAACATCTTAAACTTAATTAAACGCACAATGAGAAGATTTTTATCACTATTCACAATGCTTATGCTCTGTGGAGTGTTCGCATTTGCTCAAACCAGGGTGGTGTCTGGTAAGGTAATCGATAAGGATGGCAAAGAAATTCCGTTTGCATCTGTAAAAATTAAAGGCACTAACGTTGGTACTTCTGCCGATGCTACAGGGCACTATTCAATTAAAGTAAAATCTGGAGATTTATTGACTATTTCCAGTACTGGTTTTAACACCACAGAAGTAAGTGTTGGTAACCTTACCGATATTGTAACGGCTCTTGAGGCAACTGGAACTTTTAGAGAAGTTGTGGTAACAGGTGCTTTAAACAGACGAATAAATTCTAAATCTGTTGGTACTGCCATCACAACAATTGGTGGTGATGACATCACTAAAGTAAAAGCTGTTAATCTTCAAAATGGGTTAACAGGTAAAGTAGCAGGTTTAAACATTCAATCTGTAAACAACAGCGTTACAGGCGAAACAAGAATAACCTTAAGGGGTATCAGATCTTTAACTGGTAATAACCAGCCATTATTGGTTATAGACGGTGTACCGGTTTCGTTAGATTTAATAAGTTCTGTAAGTCCTAATGATGTGCAGGATGTTTCAATTTTAAAGAGTAATGCAGCTGCAATTCTTTACGGTCAGGATGGTGCAAATGGCGCCATTATTATTACCACAAAAAAAGGTAGTCGTTCCAAGCCTACTGTAAATTATTCTCAAACTGCACAATTTGATAATATTTCATTTTTACCAAAGTTGCAATCTGAATTTGGTTTGGGAGAAACTGAAGATGCAAATGGATTGCCGATATATGATTTCTTTACAAACAATAGTTTTGGCCCCCGTTTTGACGGTAGTATGGTGCCCTTAGGTCACCCTTTAGAGGGAGGGCAGCAATTAATGGTGCCTTATACCAATCTGCCCAATGAACGGTACAATTTTTTTAATACAGGGGTAACTTTACAAACCGATATATCTGTATCTGGTGGCGATAAAGACAGCAGATTTTTGTTATCTGCACAAGATGCCAAAATTACTGGCATTATGCCAAAAGATGAAAACCGCAGAACATCTTTCCGCTTTAATTCCAGCAGAGAGTTTGGAAAATTATCTGTAGGTTTCAATATTAATTATATTTTACAAAAGTATAGTACTGTTTTTCAAAACAGGGGCGGATTTGATGATATTTACACGTCCGTTATTAAAACTGGCGGACATGTGCCCTTAACATCTTTTAAAAATTGGAAAACTAACCCTTACGCTGGTGCAGATGGATATTATAATTACTTCGGTTATAACCCATACATGTTAATCGATATTGATAGAACTAATGGATCTCTAAACCGACTAATTGCCAGTACAGATTTAGCCTATAAAATTAGCCCTTCATGGTCATTTACTTACCGTTTGGGAACCACCATATCGGTTCAAAATCAAAAATCCACACAAGGTGCTATACCTGTATCTGCATTTACTGCAAGTTTCAAACCTGCTCCATGGGGGCAAAGCACAAAAGCAGCAGTGTTTGATTTATCAGAGACGCTTTCTAGAATTTCTTCTGAAGCATTCTTAAATTACAAGAAAACTATAAGAAAATTCACTATTGATGGATTAATAGGTAATAGCATTTTAAGCAGGGAAACTAAACGCTACACATTAAATGGTAACAACTTGGTTATACCTACTCTGTATAATGTTAGTAATAGAACCGGTGAGCCTGCTGTTACTGAGCGTAGCACACAAGTGCGTACTGTAAGTGCAGTTGCCCAAGCAACTGTAGGTTTTGACAATAAGATATTTGTTACTGTAAGTGGAAGAAATGACTGGGACTCGAGGTTGCCTGAAAATGCTAATTCTTTCTTTTACCCCGGTGCTAATGCCTCAATTATTGTGAGCGAATTAATACCTGCTTTGAAAGGTAACCGCCAAAATTCTTTAAAAATAAAGGGTAGTATTGCTAAGTCTGGCAATGTAAACTTAGCTGCTTACCAACTGCAAAATAGTTTCTCTGCGGGTGTCTTTCCTTATGGAAACCTGCCGGGTTATTCAATTGACGATCAATTAAAAGATCCTAACATCAGACCAGAGTTCATTTTATCAAAAGAAGTAGGATTTGAATTAGGTTTATTCAATAACAAGGTAAGGGTTGAAGTAAACGCTTATCAGCAAAACAATACAGACCAAATTATTGATATTTCCTTGCCTTCATCTACTGGTTATACCAGCTCTAAAGTAAATGCGGCTTCATTTGTTAATAAAGGTATAGAAACCGAATTAAGCTTAACGCCATTAATTAACTTGGGCCAATTTAAGTTAGATTTTAAAGCTAACTACACAAACCAAGGTAATAAAGTAACAAGTGTTTACGAAGGGCTTGATGAGGTTGTAATTGATGGGGTTGCACAGGTTGTAGTACGGAAAGGCCAGCCAGCTTATTTACTGAAATTGTTAGATTATAACAGAGATCCTCAGGGCAGGGTAATTGTAGATGCTTCAACAGGTATCCCGTCTATAGCTACAGCAAGAAAAACTTTTGGACAAACACTGCCTAAACATATATTAGGGCTTTCTCCTACTTTAAGCTATGGCAATTTAACTTTAAGTGTTTTATTTGAATATAGAGGTGGTAATTTTATTTATAATGATATTGGACAAGATTTAGTTTTTAATGGTATTGCTAAATCAAGTGCAGATTTTGGCCGCCAGCCTTTTGTTTGGCCCAACTCTGTAATAAGAACCGGTAACACTTTTACTCCAAATACAAATATCTATACCAGATCTGGTAATGCTGGTTTATACACTGGCTCAGCAATAAATGCCATTGAATCATCTTACTACACAAGTGCAGATTTTTGGAAGTTCAGGGAATTAGCACTTTCCTACAGTTTTCCTCAAAGCCTGTTGCAAAAACAAAAGTTGTTTAAAGCAATTTCAGCGTCATTTATTGCCAGGAACGTAGCCCTGTGGGTACCAGCGTCTAACCAATACACAGATCCTGAGTTTAGTTTTACTACTGGTAATGCAATTGGTATTAATAATACAAGCCAGACTCCTCCTACAAGAACTTTAGGCATTACTTTTAATTTTACTTTTTAAAAAACTTATAATAAATACAGCATGAAAAAGCTAAATATTTTTTGTCTGTTCATTACTTCAATGCTTCTTTTTTCTTGTGAAAAGTCGTTCCTTGATGTAAACTCAGATCCCAATTCGCCTACAGACGCAAACATTTCGTCTGATTTATTACTGCCCTCCGCATTAGTAAAAACCAGCAGGCTTACTACAGGCGCAGGTGTTGCTGGGGGTAATAACCGGCTTGCTACATTAGCAAGGTGGTGTGGGGTATGGTGCCCTACAACGGATTTTGCTGCTGGTGAAGAAAGTAAATACATACAAACAGCAGGTACAAGCAATGGAACGTGGTACACCATTTATGATCAGAATAATGAATTCAAATCCATCGAAACAAAATCGATAGCAAATGGCGAAACATTTTATCAGGGTATTGCTGTTATCATGCAGTCGCTTAACTTTCAAATGGGTGTAGATATGTTTAACGACATGCCTTATTCTCAGGCAAACAACCCTTCAATATTGAATCCCAAGTATGACAAAGGGGCCGATATTTATTTAGATTTACTCAAAAGAATTGATCAGGGAATTGGTTTGATAAAAGCTGCAGATGCGTCTAAGAATTTCAACTTAGAAAGTGCAGACATTTTGAAATCTTCAAGTGCATCTTTAAACACTTCCGCAAATAGAAAGCTTAAGTGGATAAAATTTGCCAATTCATTAAAATTGCGTCTGCTTATACACATGAGTCAAATGCCATCAATAGGTACACTGGCTACTGCAGAAATTGCTAAAATTAATGCCGAAGGAAGTGGTTACTTAGGTGCGGGGGAAACTATTGGTGTAAACCCAGGGTTTATAACTGCAAAGCCAAATCATTTTTGGGCAAATTTTTTATATGATCAGGCAGGTAACCCTCCAAATACATTTAACAGAGCCAACAACTTTTCATTAAATACAATGAAAACGCTTAATGATGTTAGGTATCAATATTTTTATAAGCCTGTTGCAGGTACCGCAGGAACATTGCCATCTCATTGGGTAGGTATAGACTACGCACCTGTCAACTCAAACCCTGCGCTACGTGCCAATGTTACATCTGATATTGGAGGTGCTTTATCATCTGCTGGTGGCGCCAGTGGGTTGGGAAAAAGTGCCACAATGGATGCATGGGTATTTACTGCTGCTGAGAGTTTATTTTTGCAAGCCGAAGCTAAGGCAAGAGGCTGGGATGTTGCTGGTACGGCTTTAGCGTTGTATCAAAGTGCGGTACGGGAGTCTTTTACATGGTTAGGGGTACCTAACGCCGCTACTGTATCTGCTACTTATTTGGCGCAAACTGATCCAAGAATTGCATTTGGAAGCACATTGACTGATAACCTTAGGGCAATAGCTTGGCAAAAGTATATAGCGTTTAATGGCAATAATTTGTTAGAAATTTGGAATGATTACAGACGGTTAGATATTATACCCATTCCATTGTCTTTAGATCCTGCCAGAGGAAGTAACCCTATTCCTGTACGGTTTTCTTACCCTCAATCAGAGTACGATTTTAATAATGCAAACGTAACAGCCGCAGGCGCAACAAACCCATACACTTCTAAAGTTTTTTGGGATTTATAAAAGTGCAATACCATAAATAAAAATATTATGAAAAAAGTATCATTTTTTAGTTTCTTATTGTTAACCATTATCTCACTTGCTTCTTGCCTTAAAGATAAAGGCTTCGAAAACAAGGAGTATGGTTTATCTCCCGATGAAAATAATTTAAAACCATCTGTAAAAATTCTTGAAGGCGGTACTAGTAGTAACGAAATAAAGAAATTGATATTTGCCGATGGAGCTGCTGCCTTAGATAGCCTGGAGTTTACTTTAGCCTATGTGGACTATGTTAACACATCGGCGCCTTCAGATTTAACGGTAACATTCGGTTTAGATGCACCATATCTTGCTACATTCAATACAGGCAACCCTGTACAATATGAGCTAATGCCAGATTCATTGTACAGCCTTAGTAAGACAAGTGCAGTAATTAAAGCTGGTAGTTCTTTCTCAGAAAAAATTAAGGTTTATTTTAAACCTAATAAGTTTGACGGCTCAAAAACTTATTTATTCCCTGTTATTATCAAATCTACCAGTGGTATTTCCGGTGTACAAATTCAAGGTAATTATGGTCGTATTTCTTTCACAAAAATTGGAAATGTGTTATCTGGTAAATACACTCACAGGTTTAGAAGATTTCAACTTGCCGACACTACAGGTGTTCCCTTACAGGATATAGTTTCTACAATTACAATACCTCCTGTTTCGCCTACGGAAGTGATGACAGCCGAACCTTACACAACAACTTTTATTGACCCTGCTGGCGGAATTGTAATGGGTTTTACAAACACTGGAGGTGTATTATCTAATTTTTCTTTATCATTAACAGATGCTACTCAAACTGGAATACCTGGTGGTGGTTTCCTTTTGCTTGATGCACCTAAATTTACAGGTAGTGGTGGCGTTACTGTTGTGGGTAATGTAGCTTCAAACTTTATTGGTACAAGGTTTAGCACCTTTATAAGGTATCAAAACTCAAGCGGAGGCGTTAGAACGCTGATTAATGACTTTGTGAAAATTCCCTAGGTCATTTTATAAATATTTCAGGGGCTATTTCAAATGAAATAGCCCTTTGTTTATAATAAAATAGCCAAATACAGGTGTAATTATTATTGATTTGAATAATCAAACGAATGTGCCTTAAATTTTATTTTTTTTATAATGGCACCAAAAACTAAACCTGCTTTACTCGTTAATTAGTAGAATATATTTAACCTCCTAAAATTTAATTTTTAAATGGAAATTAATAATAGCAATCAACCCAACCAGCTTAACATAGAAATATCAGAAGAAGTTTCAGAAGGGGAATACGCCAACTTGGCAATAATTACTCACAGCCATGCGGAGTTTGTGGTTGATTTCGTGAATGTGATGCCCGGCACACCCAAAAGCAAAGTAAAAAGCCGCATCATACTCACCCCTTTTCATGCAAAACGCTTTATGAAAGCCTTAATTGAAAATGTGAAAAAATTTGAAACTGCCAACGGTACTATTCAAGATATGGAAGCAGTGGAAATACCTTTTAATTTTGGTGGGCCGGCGGCGCAGGCTTAATGCCTCTATAATAAACCATCGTCAGCAAAACTGTAGTAGCCCTCCTGGCTTACAATAATGTGGTCAATTACTTTTATGTCAAAATAACGGGCAGCCTCTTTTATTTTTTGTGTAAGCTCTATATCTGCTCGGCTAGGCTTTAAGTTGCCAGATGGGTGATTGTGGCTTAACACTAACGAAACGGCATCCTCTTCAAGTGCCTTTCTCAAAATAACCCTCGGGTCGGCAACAGTACCGGTTATTCCGCCCCGGCTAATAATTTCAAAATGGTTAATTTTATTAGCTTGGTTTAAAAACAACACTGCAAAAACCTCATATTTATAATCCTCTAGTACTGCTTTTAAATAAGCTGCAATATCTCGGCTCGTTTTTACCACAGGCTTCTCTAATGTGGCAGCAGCCTGTCTGCGGCGTCCCAGTTCAAGCGCCGCAGTAATTGTTATTGCCTTCGCAATACCAATACCTTTTACCTGCTGCAGTTCTTTAATTGAAAGCTTACCAAGCTCCACTAAATTATCATGCCCAAGTTTTAAAACTTCTTTGGCAAGATCTACTGCACTTTTATCTTTACTTCCGTTGTTAATTAAAATAGCAATTAACTCAGAGTTGCTTAATGCCGCTGCCGATTTAGTAACTAACTTCTCTCTGGGCCTGTCATCTTCAGCCCAGTTTTTTATTGATGTGGAAGGCTTGTTGAAATTTTCCATACAATCAAATTTAATTCATCTGCAGTAAACAATACATTTGCGGCATCTTCTTTTATAACCTCAACCAATATACATCATGACAGGTGCAAAAATTTTTTCCGGAACGGGCTCTCAATATCTTGCCGAACAGATAGCCCAAAAATTTGGCGAGCCTTTAGGCAAAGTAAATATTCAGCGCTTTAGTGATGGGGAAATTTATGTGGAGTTTCAGGAAAGTATAAGGGGGCAGTTTGTTTTTCTAATTCAGAGCACTTATTCACCTACTGATAACTTAATGGAATTGCTGCTGATGATTGATGCTGCAAAAAGAGCGTCGGCGTATAAGGTAATTGCAGTAATACCTTATTATGGCTTTGCCCGTCAGGACAGAAAAGACAGGCCACGTGTGGCTATAGGATCAAAACTTGTAGCAAATATGTTAACAGCAGCAGGAGCAGACAGGGTTATTACAATGGATTTACATGCGCCGCAAATACAGGGTTATTTCGATATTCCCGTTGATCATTTGGACTCATCGGCCATCTTTATTCCATATATTGAAAAACTGTCATTAGCAAACCTCACTTTTGCAGCGCCAGATGTTGGAAGTGCTAACCGCATAAGGGAAATAGCGTCTTACTTTGAATGTGAAATGGTTATATGCGATAAACACCGTAAACGTGCCAATGAAATTGCAAGCATGGTTGTTATTGGTGACGTAACCGACAGGGATGTGGTATTGGTGGATGATATTTGCGATACCGGCGGCACCCTTTGTAAAAGTGCTGCCCTGCTAAAAGAAAAGGGGGCAAGAAGTGTAAGGGCCTTTTGTACCCACCCAGTTTTAAGTGGTAATGCTTATTCCAATATTCAAAGCAGCGTAATGGAGGAAATGGTGGTTTGCGACACAATTCCATTGAAAAGTCAGGTAGATAAGCTTAGAGTGGCCTCTACCAGCGAATTATTTGCAACTGCCATACGTAATGCTTTCGAAAACAAAAGTATCAATAGCCTTTTTTTAAGAAGTAAAATGGCAAATAAAAAGTAGCGGATAATTTTTATGGTATTATAGTCAAGCCCTTACTGGCAGGTGCTTTTCATTGTTTTATAGTTGCAAATTATCAGTAGGTTTTCCATCAAATCCCCTACCTTTGCGCCTCACAAAAAAATAAAATAATGAAAACAGTTACAATCGAAGGACAACTGAGGACCGAAAGCGGAAAAAAAGCCACCCGCCAACTTCGCTCTCAGGAAATGGTGCCAGGTGTAATTTACGGTGGTAAAAAGGAAATTAATTTTTCTGCCCCTGCTGCATCTTTTAAAAACATAGTATATACTTCTGAATTTATGGTGGCAGAAGTTAAAGTGGACGGAAACAGCTATCGCTGCATATTAAAAGATTTGCAGTTTAATAAAGTTACAGATGCTTTAATACATGTTGACTTTTTGGAATTGGTTGATGATAAAAAGGTAATTGCAACCATTCCGGTTAAATTTACCGGCACTCCGGCTGGTGTAAAAGCGGGTGGTAAACTGGTTACTAAAATTAAAGTACTAAAAGTAAAAGGCTATCCTAAAGATTTAAGGGAAAATATTGAAGTAGACATCTCAGCCCTTGAATTGAATGCCAACGTACGTGTGGAAGATGTTAAGGCAGGTAATTTGGAAGTGATGAACTCTCCTAGAATTCCTATGGCCTCAGTAACAATGACACGCCAGCTTAAACAGGAAGAAGCCGCTACACCCAAAGCTGCCGCACCTAAAGCCGCTGCACCAGCTGCTAAAGCTGCTGCCCCTGCTGCTGCAAAAAAATAAGCTTACATTCAAGTTTTATATACCCCTGTTTTTAAACAGGGGTATTTTTATGCCGCCGGTAATATTTAAAAGCTAAACAACGGCAGGCATTAAACTTTAATTACCTTTGCGCTCTTAAAATATTAAAAATGGGAATGGACAGGAATACGGTTATTGGCTTTGTTTTAATTGGTGTACTGCTTATGGGTATGCTTTATTTCAACAGTCGCAGCAACCAGGCCTTTGAAGCTCAAAAGAAAAGAAGTGCAGACTCTACCGTGGCTGCTGAGAAAGCAAAAATTGATACTAACGCTGTAAAAAAAGATGTAGCCGTTACAGATTCATTTAAACAATCAAAGCTCCGTCAGGCTGCCGGAGCTTTAAGGCTTGCTGCTGCTGAAGAACTGACAGAAATTAGCAATAATGTAGCAAA
>JAGVCC010000127.1 GCA_020059395.1 Chitinophagales bacterium
ATATCCCAATCCCAAATAGTATCACTTGTTGCCTGAGACAGAAATTGAAAACGCTCCACAGCTTCCTGCATTTTTTCAGCTGCCAGCTTTTGCTCAGTGATATTTCGGCGGATAGAAATAAATTGTGATGGCTTTCCCTTTTCATTAAGGCATGGTATAATTGTGGTGTTTACCCAAAATATTTCACCATTTTTTTTGCGGTTTTTAATTTCGCCAGCCCATACCTTACCTTCCGTTAGTGTGCTCCACATTGTTTTATAAAATGCTGCATTATGGTGTCCGGAATCGAGTAAACTGTGCGTTTTTCCAATTATTTCTTCCTTGGTATAACCGCTAACTTCCAAAAAATTGTCATTTACATCTGTAATTACACCATTGCAATCTGCAATATCCATAATACAAGACTGGTTAAGTGCCAGCCTGTAATTTCCAATTTCATCTTCTGCAGTTTTAACTTTTGTTATGTCAACATGTTCTATTACAACTTTGCCGGCATTGTCTGCAAAGGGATTAATACGCAAAGCAAACCAGCGCACTTCATTTGCAAGCGGACATATATATTCATGTTCAAACTGTGGAGTTTTGCCAGATCTCACGGCATCCAGTCCTTCAAGCACACATGCGGCTGTTTTATCACCACAAGCAGCATCAAGTTGTAAGGAAGTAAGTACATTTTCTCCTTTAGCGCAGCGTTGTAATATGGTTTTGCCAAACTGCTCATTAAAATTTTTCCATGCTTTATTTGCTGTAACCAACACTCCTTGTTGGTTAATTACACCAATATGAGCCGTAAGCGTTGTAAGTATACTGGTATTAAGCTGTTCGCTTTCTTCCAAACTCTTTGCTGTTTGCTTCAGCTCTGTAACGTCATGAACTATGGCCATTAACCGGCCATCGGATAACTTTTTTGCAGATATACGCACATTAAGCAGCTGTTTATTTTTATGTACTGCAATTAGTTCTCTTGTCAATTTTTCTGTACCGGATAATATTTTTTTAAACTGCTGAAAATTATTTTCAAAATCATCTTTAGGAAACAGCCGTGCAATATTTATGTCTCGTAATTCTTGCCTGGTATAGCCGGTTATTACAGATGCCTGCATATTGGTTTCAAGCAAATTTCCCTCATCATCCGTTATAAAAATTGCCTCAGCAGCCTGCTCTGCTAATGTATAATACCGGTCTTTATTATAACGGGCAAACTGTTCGCTTTGCTGCTTTTCAGTTACATCAATAAGGGTATTAACAGCACCAGACACCGCTCCATCTGTATCAAACACGGGTGCTGCATACATAACTATGTTTAGTTTTTTTCCGGTATGCTGTTGCAAAATAATTTCTGCAGCTTCAAAACTGCGCTTTTGCCTTATTGCAAGTGCCATAGGAGCATCTTCATGCAACACCTCGGCCCCATCAGCATAAAAAAGTTTTTGAGAGCCGCACCACTTTACGGTGTTAATTTTTGGAGACCTGCCCCAAATTTTTGTGCATGCGGTATTGTAGTTTGTTATAAACCCATTTGCATCGCATACATACACGGCATAAGGAAGATTTTGTATTAAAGGATTGTTATTAACCTGTAGTTGCGGTACTGCATTAATTGCCGGGTAGCATTCTTTAAAAACCAACACCGTGCCGCACATATCACCATTATCAGCATATAGTGGGTTGCAGGTATTAGTAATTACTGTTTGTATTCCGTTATTGGAGGTTAACAGTGTGTTGTTCTCATTTATTATTGCCCTGCCGGTTTTTAGCACCCGAACAGGTGCGCTTTCAACATCCTGCCCGTTTTTTTGATTATTTGTTTTATAAACCTGATGCAGTGGTTTATTTTGTACGTTTTGCAATAAGCTGCCAGTTAGTTTTTCTGCGGCAGGGTTCATGTAATAAACATTAGCACTTGTATCTGTAACTATTATACCTTCATTAACATTTGTTACTGCATTTATTAAATACTGCTGCTGCGCCTGCAATAAATTATTTTGCGACTTAAGGTAACTACGCTCTTTAATAATAAAGAATGCTGTTATTACAAAGGCAGCCAAAAACACCAAAAAGAATAGCAGGGAAAAATTATACAGATACCCCTGCGTAAGGCAGGCAATTAATATAAACACAGCAACAATAATTAAGTATGCCTTACTGTTTTTTTGAAACGCTGGTGTTTTTTTCCGGATTAACTGGAAAATCATGTGTAAGGTTATTAGGTTTTTCTAAATTAGATAAATAAACGGTTTAACGGCTCATCAACACCTCAATTCTTTTTTTCGCACTGTTTTTTATACTTCGATACTGAATAAGCTGTAATTAGTATTAAAACTGCAAAAAAGTGTTACTAAACTACTGTTTAGCAAAAACATTTTTACAATGCAAAGAACTTTATAAAGTTCAAGACGTGAAATAGTACCGAATTTAAATTTAAATAGTACTAATTGGCAATTGAGGTAGTACGTTTACTACATAATTTTACGATACAGTATGTTTGTTTATTAAATACTAATCCTTCACATCAGAAATTATATGGTGTGTAATGGCATAACGGGTAAGTTCAGAATTGGTGGAAAGGCCTAGTTTTTCCATAATACGGCTGCGGTGTGTGCTTACTGTTGTTAATGCCACGCACAATGCTTCTGCAATTTGGGTAATTGTTTTACCGGCTGCAAGGAGTTTAAAAATTTCAAACTCTCGGTTTGAAAGTATTTCATGCGGATTTTTAGACTGTGAGCCAAACAGTAATTTTTCTGCCACCTCAGGTGTAATGTATTTTTTTCCCTGCATAATACGGTTAATGGCATTTATAAGCTCGTATGGTGCAGCATTTTTATTAAGATAGCCTGAGGCACCGGCCCTTAAAGAGCGTATGGCATATAAATCTTCGGCATAAATACTCAGTATTAAAACCGGTATATGTGGCTTTATTATTTTTATTTGCTCCAGCGCCTGCAGGCCGCTTTGCCCCGGCATATCAAGGTCAGAAACAATTAAATCCCAGTCGGAAAGCGATACCTCTCTTACCAGCGAACTTCCATCGGTAACCTCTTTTATCTCTGCAGCAGGATATTCATCTTTTAAAATTTGAATTAACCCCAGCCTTACAAAGCTGTGGTCATCGGCTAACAGTATTCGTTTCATATAACAAGGTTTAAAAATTTATACGGGTAATTTTACAGTAACTGTTGTCCCTTTATCTGGCGCTGTTTGCAAATCAAAATTTCCCTTAAGTGCTGCAACCCTTTCTTTTACACCCAAAATGCCGAAACATATTTTTGTTTTAATACTTTCCTCAACAAATCCACAGCCATCATCAGCAACCTGCAATTGCACAAAGTTTTTTTCTTTTAATAAAACAGCGGTTACATTTTTTGCAGCTGCATGTTTTGTAATATTTGTTAAAGCCTCCTGATACACTCTGAAAATACAAACTGCTACAGCTTCATCCAGTTTAATAGTGTTTTCGTTGCTGGTTAAAGCAACCGGCACGCCTGTTCTGTTACTAAATTGACGCCCCAACCAATGCAGTGCCTCTACTAAGCCATTATCGTCCAAGATGCCCATACGCAACTCCTGTAAAATTGTGCGTATGCTTGTGCTGCAGTTGTTAAGCATTAAAATAATATTTTCAATTTTTTTTCTTACAGCCACGCTCTCTGCTTCGGCATTTTTTTCAATCCATGCAGCATCCATCTTTATTGCTGTAACCAACTGTCCCAAATCATCATGTATTTCTCTTGCTATCCGCAGTCGTTCATCTTCTCTAACCTGCTGCAAGTGCGTAGTAAGCAGGCGCAACTGTTCGTTACTTTGTTTTATTTCTTCCTGTGCTTTTAATCTTTCTGAAATATCGAAACCAATACCCAGCAAGCTGGGCTTGCCTTCATAATCAACCAGTTTTCCAGACAAGAAATAGGGGAAAGTTTCACCGGATTTTGTATGTACAACTATTTCTGTTTTGGCTTCGCCATGTACAAATACATTCTTTATCTGTTCGGTTATATCAACCCTGTCTTGCGGAGAAAAAAAGTCGAGCGGATGCATTTGTTCAATTTCGGCGGCAGAATATCCTGTTCTATATTCGAAGTTTTTATTCCAGCGTATAAACTTCCAGTTATAGTTATACATATAAAACACACCCGGCAGACTGTTAATTATAGAGTCTGACAGATTTTTCTCTTTAATAATTTCGTTTTTAGCATTTATTCGCTGTGTAATATCTCTTACAATTATTATTGTACGCAACTGCCCTTCGGCATCAGTAAAAATTGATGAGCTGATTTCGGCCGGAAACATTGTGCCGTTTTTTTTGCGCTGCATTACTTCACGGCGTGCCCTGCCAAATTTTCGCCTTTCATCCAAAAAATTTTTAAAATCGGTATCATTTGTATCAACAAGGTCACTTCGGTTGCCTTTACAAAGCTCTTCATATGTGCGCTCGTATATTGTACATGCGGCGGGGTTTGCCGCATAAATTGAACCGTCAGGTGAACCAATAAGAATACCATCCATGCTGTTTTCGAAAAAAGCCCTGTACTTTGCCTCACTGTTTTTAATTGCCTGTTCATTTTTTTTACGTTCAGACACATCTTTTACAAACACCAGCAACCTGCCGTCGTGCAACTGTTTGGCAGTTACTTCTATATCAATAATACTGCTGTCTTTTCTTTTCATCAGCCTTTCGGTAATTTCTGTTTTACCATCTTTCAGCTCATTAAAATGTAAGGGGTTTTTTGCCAAATCTTCTGGCAGGGCAAAGTCTGCAAAGTTCTTATTTAGTAATTCGTCCTCGGTATATTGCGACAGCCGTACCGCACTGCTGTTAACTGTAACAAATCTACCATCGGTTCCGGCAATAAATATGGCATCAGAAGCCTGTTCCACCAATGTGCGGTATTTTTCTTCACTTTCTTTTAAAATAGTAGCGGCCTTGTTTTTTTCAATTGCAATTTTTGCATGATTGGTGGCTCTTTCAACGGCTTCAAAATCTTTTTTTGAAGGGGCATATATTTTTTTGTGGTATACTGCAAAAGTGCCCAGCACTTCGTTATCGTCGCTTAAAATTGGGGTACTCCAGCATGCGTTTAAACCATACTGTTGTGCAATAACTTTATAGTTTTGCCATAAAGGGTCAGTATTAATATCCGTAACTATAACCGGCTCTTTTATAACTGCTGCCGTTCCGCAGGATCCCTGTCCGTCTCCAATTAATGTGCCATCAATAGCTTTAATATAGCCTGCAGATAAATGAGGGGCCGCCCCATGCCTTAAGGTTTTTCCATCATCATCTAAAAGTAATATTGAGCAAATACTCCTTTCTACGCTGGCTTCAATATTAAGCACAATAGTGTCTAAAATTTTATGCAGCGGTTCATTAAGGGCAATTTTGCTCATTACTCTGCTCTCTGCATTCATAATCATTTCTGCACGTTTCCTTTTTGAAATATCGCTTGTAATTACAAGACAGCCTTCGTACGCAGCGTCTTTAATTATTGGGTTAATTTCAACCGAAATCCATATTGCATTTTCGTTGTCGCCAATATAAGCACTTTCAAAGCGCTCCTTAATACCAGCTTTTACATTTTCTTCGGCACTTTGTCTCCTGCTTGTATTTATTATAAAATCAAAAGGGGATATAGATGCGGCTTTTTCCTGATTATAACCAAGTATTTGTGTAAACCGGCTATTTGTAAAAACGGTATTGTCATTTTTATCAAGCAACCATATACCTTCTGGTACCGCTTCCACTATACTGCGGTATTTTTCATCGCTTTCAAACAGCCTTTTTGCTGCTTCATTTTTTTCGGCAACACTTTTATCTTTTGAATATTTAAATGAAAGTGCCAGCAAAAAAAGCAGGGTTAATAATATAACTGCTAAAATTATATTTACTGATGAGGCGGATTTTTCAATTGCTTTTTTCCGTTCATTCAGCTGCAGGTTTTCTACATGCTGTATACCGTCAGCCAGCTCATGTATTTTATCTGTATAAAAACTTCCTTCCCCAGACTCTACCAGTTTTTTTGCAGCTTCAAAACCATTTTGAGCCGCAACGGTTATCGTTTTTTCTGAAAATGCAATACGCTTTTCTATATATTTATTTAATGAATCGGCAAAAGGCCGGAGGTTGGATTTACCAATTAGGTACTGCTGTAATTCTAAAAAATATTTATTGATATCAGTTGCAGATTTTTGTATTTCTTGTAACCGTTTTTCATTTCCGGTAATAATATAGCCACGTGAAAGTGATTGGTTCTGCAGTGCTGCGGCACGCAATTTTTCGGTGGTTAAAAATATTTGCTGCGATTGACCGGTTATTTTTTCAGATTTACTTGATGTACTGAACTCTACAAACGATATAAGCAATACCAATATAATACATGCAGGTACAAGTATTACAGCAGACAGTATTAATGAACTGGTTTTAAACTTCACTTTGTTAGTACTTAGGACAAAAGGGTTGATGAATATAAATTTATAGAAATAGCTTTAGAACGGATGTAGTACGATTACGACATTTAAAAAATTTATTTGTGTTACTTGCTGCCAATCAGGCAACACAAATTCTATATTAAATAGGTAATTTGTATACATGTAGCTCACTAAATCAGTATTATTACGTCGGAGAAATTATGTAACTAATAGCCTATGCCACCGGGTTGGTATTTTTGAACAGCATTTTTTAAAACATCGGATTTGTAAAAGTACACTTGCTTAAAGCTGCCTTTTGCATACATACCAAGCTGATTTTTAAAATAAGGTGAAGAAGAATTACCGCTTTGACCGCCGGCCAGCAGCGACTTTGCCACTACTTTTTTACCAAACTGTACTGCACAAACAAAACTATTGCCATGAATACCGTATCGTTTATTGGTACCAGGAAAATACCTGCTGTTGTATGATGGCAACATACCCCATGCGGATGAAGCAAATGCTACAGGCAGGCTTTCTTTTTCATCACTAAACGTTGGGGTAATTGCTGACGAAATACGTTGAAAACGATTAATACTTCCCCACTCAATTTTCCATGTGCCGAATTTTTGTGTAAGCTCAACCAGTACAGTGCGAAGTGGCAATAATAAATCTGCCGCAGCTGCATTTGCCGCAAATTGCTTTGTTTTTTGTACCTGATCAGCTTCTCCGGTATTTACATATACCTTTTGAATAGCGCTGCTTAATTTATCAGCCCACTCTATTGCCAAGGTGGTGGTAACAGAATTTTCAGCACACCGGTAATCCCAATCTTTTAATATTTTTATAGGGGCCAGCAGCTGCATGTAAATAGAATCGTTTTCAGTAACCGTGTTTTCAAATGCTTTTACCAATGCCGGCACCAGCACTTCAAATGCGGCAAGTCTGGTATCATAACCAGCAGCAATTGTTTTATCAATAGTAAAATTATTTTGCGCCGTTAATAACCTAACAGCATTAATACCTCTGAAGTTTTCTCCATCAGGAGCCATATATGCCGGAAAATGATTTTTATTGGGGCTGCTGTTGCCGCTGCATGTATATGGTGTGGAATTGCAGTTTTGTATAAAACCTGTTGCCGGGTTATATACATGCACAATATCATCCAGCTGGTGCAGCCCTTTCCATTCGGTGGCTGCCGTGGTACCATCAACAGCCTTGCCCCAGTTAATATTTATTTCTCTTACCGGAATATAGTTGCCGTGCCAATAAGCAATATTGCCTTTACTATCTGCAAACACCGTGCTGTTACTGGTATTGCCCCTTAACTGCATTGTTTTTTTAAACGCTGCAAAACCATTTGCTTTGGTGCGCTGCCAGCTTTGTATTAAACTGGTTACAGAGCGGTTGTAGCTTTTTACAGCCAGCCACTGGCCGTTGCGTTTTGCCATTACCGGACCGTGGTGGGTATAATAAGCTGTTACAGTTTGCGGCACAAAACTGTTATTAGTAAGTGCCGCCAGTTGTATTTGTTTAACTGTTACGGGCAGCTGTTTGTTTTC
>JAGVCC010000258.1 GCA_020059395.1 Chitinophagales bacterium
TATATAATTACTTGCCGTATCAGCGGTTGCAGCAGTGTTTTGTACGGCATTAAAAACAGCTTCCGCATCGTCACTAAAAATTTCAACTGTATTATTCTTCAATCTAAGTACAGTTTCCGGCACAAAAAAATGAGCATCAGCAAAACCAATTACATCTGTATTATTCGATTGCAGTTTTTCAATGCCATTTTTTAAATCGTAGCCCAAATGCCCAAACAACCACTCCCCTTTTTGTATGGTGTAAAAAGTTTGCAGTTTTTCAAAAGCATTTTCGTGTGTTACCTCAAGGTTTACTTTGCTGCCTGCTGCCAGCAAACATTCAAAGGCCGGCTGCTCAAAATTATACTGCTGGTTATCCAACAAACAAAAAATGCTGTACTGGTTTGCCCAGTGCAGCATTTTATTTTTAAACTCTTTAATATTATTTACAGAAAAAAATTGTGGCGCTTTTGTCACATTTCATTTTATTCTCCTTTCAAAAAAGAAGTATTAATAATCATCATCGTCATCAAAGCCTCCGCCACCACCGCCCATATCATCAAAGCCTAAGTCCTTAAAGTCATCATCTACTTTAAAGTCGTCTTCTTCGTCTTTCCCTTTTTTACCAGGGCCAGCAGTTTTTTTACTTTTTGATTTTGGTACATCAAACTCATCAAAATCAGGATCCCACTCATCCTCTTCTTCTGGTTTTTCCCAGTCATCCTCAACTTCTACATCATCATCTTCTTCTTCATCGTCGTCTTTTGCCTTCTTTTTTGCAGCACCTTTACCCTTAGCAGGCTTTTCATCTTCCAATTCATCACCATCCTCCAAATCATCATCTTCATCTTCTTCAACTTTTTTCTTGGGTGCAGCTTTTTTAGCAGCTTTAACTTCTGTAACTGCAGTTTTTTTTGCAGCGGTTATTTTTTCGGATTTTATTGCCATAAATCAAACAAGTTGTTACTGTAAAATTTCAACGGTATTTTTAAATTGCCAAAAAAAAATAGAGATATTTTTTTATTTTTTTCAGGCCTTAACTATTTGGTGACTGCCGGGGCCATTACTAATGTAATTTACCGGCACCCCCAAAAACTCATTCAGGTAACTAATATAGGTTTTCATCTGTTGCGGCATTGCTGCAAAATCAGTAATGGCAGATATATCCTTTTTCCAACCCTCAAATGATTTATAACCCGGTTCTATTTTTACCCTGTTCATTTGAAAAGGCACCATACTGTGCTCTTCTCCATCCACTTTGTAGGCATTACAAACTTTCAGTTCCTCTAAGTTATCTAAAATATCCGCCTTGGTCATAATAATTTGTGTAACACCATTTATCATGCAGGCAAACTGCAGTGCCACTAGGTCAATCCAGCCACAACGCCTTGGTCGGCCGGTAGTGCTTCCAAATTCGTTACCGGTTTTACGCAGTGTTTCACCAGTTTCATCCAGCAGCTCCGTAGGAAAAGGCCCGCTGCCCACTCTGGTGCAATACGCTTTACTTACTCCAAACACCTCTTTAATTTTTTGTGGCGCAATACCTAAACCGGTACAGACACCAGCCGATATCGTATTGCTGCTTGTTACGAAAGGAAATGTACCAAAATCCACATCCAGCATACTGCCTTGTGCACCTTCAGCTAAAACTTTGCAACCCTTTTGTATTTTATCGTTTAAAAAATATTCGCCATTAACAATTTTAAACTGGCGTAAAAAATCTAAAGCTTCAAAAAACTCCTCTTCCCACGCACTAATATCTTCATGAAAATTTAGACTGTCCAGTATCTTCTGGTGCTTTAAACGCAATTTTATGTATTCTGTTGTAAAACTTTTATCTAATAAATTACCCACACGTAACCCATTGCGACCGGTTTTATCCATATAGGCGGGGCCAATCCCTTTCAATGTACTACCAATTTTTTCATTGCCTTTTGCAAGTTCGCTGGCTTTGTCAATGGCACGGTGCGTTGGTAAAATAAGGTGGGTACGTTCGCTTATAAACATGTTTTTTCGGTAGTCTACCCCAAAAGCTGCCACGTTTTCACATTCACGTTTTAGTGTAACAGCATCCAGCACCACACCACCGCCTATCAGGTTGGTTTTATCCTCATGAAAAATACCGCTGGGTATTTGGTGCAGTACAATTTTTTTGCCACCTACATACAATGTATGTCCGGCATTTGGGCCACCCTGAAAGCGGGCAATTACATCATACCCAGGTGCAAAGTAATCAACAATTTTACCTTTCCCTTCGTCGCCCCACTGAAGGCCTAATATTACGTCAACCATTGCCGTTTTTTAATTTTTATATTTATGATTTTAGATTTGGATACCAGCTTTAGTTTTTCATGGCATCATCGTTGCCACGCTCGGTTCAAAAACATACCATTGTTCAGCTTTTACCGCAGCGTAACAAAACAACGGCGCAAAAGTAATTTGAAATAAACCAATCTCCTAAAATGATGGGATAATGTTTGAAAGTTGGGGAGAAAACAATTTTTAAACACTTAACATTTGTTGACGTAACCAATTTATAACTCATTGAAAATACTACCAAAAGCCCCTGTATTAAATTTATTGATGGCTGTAAACATATAAATTTGCACTTTATTTATTGCAGGAAAACAAATTTATGAAGCATTCTGGCCTGTTACTGTTATTTATACTTATTGCAGCACCGGCTTTTTGCCAATTGCATACCGACAGCAGTGAAAAAAAACCAGCAGATTCTGCAGTGTTGCGTATAAAAAATTTAAACCCTTATTTTACTGTACATGTAGACTCTATGCTGCGTTACCCGCTGGAAATTAACAAAGATGTTTCGCAATATTACTGGTTTATAAAAAACTCACCGGTAGGCGTTAAAATTAATAAAGACAATGGCCTGCTTACTACAAAAGTTGACAAATCGTTTTTTTTTGTCGGGCAAACTAAAATACGATTATGAATATAAAGTTGCCTTAAGTGTTCAAAATTTAAATAATCCGGCAGATAAGGTTGATACTTTTTTTACCCTTCTTTTTTACAGCACAGAAATAATTACTTCCCGTATTAAACCAACAGTGACCAATAAAGTATTTATTGATGAAGGTGATACTTTGAGCTTTAAACTGCAATGCGACAATGGCAGTTTCCCCATTGAAGAAATAAGGTACGTAAGTAACTATGCCATAAAATCTGCCACCGCTGTGGGCCGCTGTGGCGATGATTTTACATGGAGCGCTCCTTACGATTTTATTAAATCTACTGATAAAGAAAAACAAAAAACCATACAGCTGTATTTTATAGGTGCTACAAAGTTTCATGTTACCGACACTGCCCTTATTGAAATAACTGTTAAAGAAAATATTAATTACCCGCAGCAAACCTTAGAATTTGAAACCCTGTATAATGAAGTAACAAAATACATCACACAGCTAAAAAGCAGTTTTAGAATTGTAGATAAGAAAATAAAAAAAGTAAAAAGCACCCGTACAACATTCGATTTAGCTTCTGCATCCACAGCATTGGGCGGCACCATTTTTTCATCGTTACCAGAAACCAAGCAGCAGGCAACTGGTAAAATACTTCCCAGCGTTGGCGTTGCTTTAGTACCCGTTAAAGAAGCTACGGCGCCTAACAGCAGTTATGAGCAAAACACTGCCCCATTAATACGCAGCAGTATTAAGCGTTTGGAGTATTTGTTAACTCAAACACGCCTTGCAGGCGACAGGGACCCCGAAATACTTACCAAAACAAATAAAATAAGGGAAGAGCTGAAGCAAACACAAATTCAGCTTATTGATATTCCTTTGGCAGAAGAAGCGCCTGATGAAAAAGAGCTGGATAAATACTTTAATAACCCTAAGGTTAATAAGAAATACCAGATGAAGAAGAAGTAAGTGCTAAAAAAAGTAATTGCCTAAAGTGACGGCGTAGTGTTTGAAAGTTGGGTAACAATGCAAAAATTGTTCTTTTCGTAAAAATTCCCCTTTTAGGGTATTGCAAATGCCCCCCCCCCCCTCATTAACTTTGACTAATATATCTGAAAAGATAACAATTATTAGTTTCAAACAATTAAACTTCAAATTATGAAAAAAATTATTTCAGGATTAATTTTATTGGCAATAATTGGCATCAGTTTTTATGCCTGCAAATCAAGCACTCCTAAATGTGAAGTGTGTGCCAGTACAAGCAATGTAAAAACCCAAGTTAAGTTTGAAAAAGAGTTCGGTATTGACTCTGTATTAACTAATTTATGGTATGCTAATGATGTAAAGGAAAATTACGACTATGCAGATATAGCTGAACAAAAAGATTTTGATTTTGAAAAATTTAAATTACACGTCGAAAAAAATCCGATGTTTAAAATTGAAGGAAATCCACAAATTATCGGATATGTATTGTACTTGAACAAGCAATTGCATTTAGACCCTATAGTAAAACCTTATAGTTTGCTTGCAATTGGAATTTATTCCTATCATGACAAAATCTTACAGCATAATTTCTTCAAAAAAAACGACTCTGCAAATACTTTTATTGAGGTTTCCGAATTAAAAGCTTCAGTTAGCGGAATACAAATAAATGCTATTCATGCATTAATGAAAAAAGTTGTACACCCTAAAGATGGCTCTACTTCATTTTTAATATCTAATGCTAAAGAAATTTCTGTATTAGGAAAAATAACTAAAACTTCTGATGATTTAATTCGTATAATAAATAATTATGAAAAAAGTATTTCAGAATTATCCCGAACGTCGAATCAAGAATTAAGAAATTTTGCTGATGAGGGGGAAGGGGGAGCCTTTTGCCTAACCCCCTGTGCTCCTACATCATCATCTTGTTGGCAAAGCACTACCAGCCAATCATATGTTTGCCGTGGAAATATTATATGCCCTATGAGAGTAAGCTTCAATACTGTTGATGCAACTGACTTTTGGGCTAATACAGATTCTTTAGAAAAAACTGTTAAACCAACTACCGCCTATCAATTTCGAGACTCAATACTTTCTAAAAATGCTATGGGTCAAAAATATATTAGTGACTATTATTTTTTAGGCAGCACTTTTTCTAATTCCTACTCTTTTACGAATAGTCTAAAAATTTTAAGGATTATGCCTACTGTTTATTCAATAGTAGACAAAATAAATTCTACAAACCAAACTCAAAATACATATGATACAGAAACAAGAGATAAAATCGTTAGCCTGATTAATTATTTTAAAACTTTAACTGATGACGCAATTGCAATTGCCAAAATGAATGATATAATTGCTGATGTAAATTATTATTGCAATAAGCAAGTATCAAATTTAAAGAGTGCATTAACTAATTAAGATATTACCTAAAAACTAAAGGCCGTAAAATTTTACGGCCTTTAGTTTAAATAAAAGATTATTATTTGAGTCCTTTTTACGCCACCTTCAACATACTCAATTTACTGCTGCTGAATTTACGTTGTGCATATTCAAGTGTAACATCAAAGCTTTTAACTTTTTGGCTGGGCAGTTCATACATAGCATCGGTTAATATGCTTTCGCAAATGCTGCGCAGGCCACGGGCACCCAGTTTATATTCCATTGCTTTTTCCACCATAAAATCGTACACTTCCTGTTCAAACTTCAGTTCAATGCCTTCAATTTCAAACAGGCGCACAAATTGTTTTACCAGTGCATTTTTAGGCTCTGTTAAAATACTGCGGAGTGTTATGGCATCCAGCGGCATTAAATAAGTAACCACAGGTAAGCGGCCCAGCAATTCGGGTATTAAACCAAAGTGCTTTAAATCCACCGCATTTACAAAATGCAGCAGGTTATCATGCTGATAATCCTGCATCTCTTTATTTACATTAAAGCCAATAGCATTGGTATTAACACGGCGGGCAATTATTTTATCCATGCCATCAAAAGCACCACCGCAAATAAATAAAATGTTCTGTGTATTTACTTTTATCAGCTTTTGCTCCGGGTGTTTACGTCCGCCTTGCGGTGGCACCAGCACTTCCGTACCTTCTAAAAGTTTTAATAAGCCCTGCTGCACACCTTCGCCACTTACATCACGGGTTATACTGGGGTTATCGCTTTTGCGGGCAATTTTATCAATTTCATCAATAAAAACTATGCCTTTTTCTGCTGCAGCCACGTCATAATTGCAAGCCTGCAATAAACGGCTCAGCATACTTTCCACATCTTCTCCCACATAACCGGCTTCTGTAAATACAGTAGCATCCACAATAGCAAAAGGCACATTCAACATACGGGCTATAGATTTTGCCAGCAATGTTTTACCGGTACCGGTTTCACCCACCATAATAATATTGCTCTTTTCAATCTCTACATCGTTCTCAATTTTTTGATTAAGCCGTTTGTAGTGGTTGTACACAGCAACAGACAGTATTTTTTTAGCATCGTCCTGCCCAATTACATACTCATCCAAAAAATGCTTTATTTCAATTGGTTTTTTTACAGTTAGTTTATTAGCATGGGCATGCGGATGTTTAATTTCAGATTGGCTGCCCAGCTCCTGTTCAATTATTTCTTCTGCATGTTCTACGCAGTTTTCGCAAATGTGGCCATCTTGCCCGGCAATTAAAATTTTAACCTCATCTCTGCTGCGGCCGCAAAAAGAGCAATGTAATATTTGTTGTTTTGCCATTATAATGGTTTTGCCGGGTGTAATTATTAATGCAAAGATAAAAAAGCCCTGCTCAAAAACGATAATATAGAGACAATATTATAGCCGTGATTGTTGCATTTACACAGGATTATACTGCAGTGATGATTAAAACATGAAGAAAGATGGGTTATATTGCCTGAAATTGACGGGGATTAATGGCTTATGGCAGCAATATTCTACTACCTGCAATCAAGTAATATTTAATTTTTTGGGCTTTAAATTGCGCAGGCTATATTTTTTGTACCAGTTTTAAATGCTGCTGCAGCATTTGCTTAAGCTGCCGCTTTACAATAGCTCCCATGGTTTTACACCGGCTGAAATATGCGGTGTCAAAATGCAGATTCAATTCGTCCCGTAATATTTTTATTTTATAGCCCTCACTCAGCTCATCCTGCATCATTATATTGATCAATTCCATCAACTGCTTACGGCCTGCAAACACACGGTTTGCCATGGCTGTACGTTCTTCTTCCTGATATTGCTCAATTACGTCAGGGCTTAAATTTTTTAAAACTAAATCTACGTACTCAAAATTTTCTTTATAAAACTGTGGCAGGTAAAGATTTTTGCGGCCTTCGTAGCATTGCTGGTCAAAATCTATTGCCCGCAGGCGGTATTGGTAATCTTCAATGTCTGGTGTAATATCCACCACAAAATTATAGCTCCGCATGTCGCCAAGCAGGCGTGCAAAACAGCGTTCGTTAAACTTTACAAACTCTTTTGCAATACGCACTTTATTAGTTTCTGGCTTTTGTAAATACTCCTGTAAAAAAATGTCGCCGGGTATACCGGGTATATGCTCTTCTACTAAGGTATTATTGTGGCAAAAAAAAATAATGCGGTTGGGAGACAGTAAATGCTCCAGCTCCAGCCCATAAATACGGGAAGCGTCTGCAACCTTAATATAAAAGTGATCGTAGTTATCGTTTACCTTGTTTTTTATGCGTATGCGAAAGGGTACACTATTGCCAAATTCGCAAAAGTCAATCCGCTCCACATCAAGGTGTTTAATAAAACTCATATTGCCTTCTGTTTTAAGAATGGCATATGTTGTAACCAGGCCCTCACGCAGGTACTCCATTTCCTTTAAATCGTATACAGCAGTTTCCCAATGGGTAAATTTTCCATTTTTGTCTTTTAATGATGTGGCGTACCGGTAATTCAGCAGGTCTTTATACATTACGGGCAGTTTAATATCCCTGCCATAATTAGTAAGGTATTTACGCATGCCGTTGCTTAATGGAAAAATATCTTTTTTCATTAGCGGCCGGTCTATTTCTTTGCTTAACCTGGCATTTATTACTTCGTTAAACTGCATGTTGTAAAGGTACACTTGTAAATAAAAAAACTGCCTCAAAAAAAATTGAGGCAGTTCATTATTATTTTAAGAAATTACAATTTCTCAACTATACCGTCCACAATACCATACGCAACAGACTCTTTGGCACCCATCCAGTAATCTCTGTCAAAATCTTTCATAACTTTTTCAAATGTCTGGCCACAGTTATCTGCTAATATTCTGGCCCCCATTTCTTTTATTTTTTTTATCTGCTCTGCCATAATTTCAAGGTCGGCACTAGTGCCTTGGCCACCACCGCTTGGCTGATGTATCATTACTTCGCCATGCGGAAAAATAAAGCGCCTGCCTTTGGTACCACCGCTTAATAATATACTGCCCATACTGGCTGCCATACCCATACAAACAGTGCTTACGGGGCTGCTTATCATTTGCATTGTATCATAAATAACCATTCCACTGGTTACTACGCCGCCGGGGCTATTAATATAAAAGGTAATTTCTTTGCCGGGGTCTATTGCCTCTAAATATAAAAGACGGGCTGTAATGTCTTTAGCACTTTTGTCATCTACAACACCCCATAAAAAAATTTTACGCTGTTCAATAAATTTTTTGTCAAACTGCCAGCCGCTCATCATTTTCTCCATGGGGTTCTCCGGCAGGTCTTTAGGGTTTTCTTCGTCTTCGTTTCTTATTATTCTGTTATATAAATTCATTTTTAAAAAATTTAGATGTGCAGCTGCTACGTTTTTTTAACAACGATTGGGGAAATCAAATTTCAATCATCAACAGGCAATTTTGACTATTTGTCTTTTTTCTGTTTACGTGGGTTCATTACAAGTACTTCATCCACCATACCATACTCTTTGGCTTCGATGCTGGTCATCCAGTAATCTCTGTTGCTGTCTTCTGCCACTTTTTCAACTGACTGGCCAGTATGAAAAGCGGTTATTTCGTACAACTCTCTTTTTATTTTTTTAACCTCGTTTACGGTTATTTCAATATCAGTTGCCTGCCCGCCTGCGCCTGCACTTGGCTGGTGCATCATAATACGGCTGTGTTTTAATGCAGTACGTTTTCCTTTAGCGCCTGCACATAGTAAAACCTGCCCCATGCTTGCTGCCATACCGGTACAAATGGTGGCAATATCCGGCGTAATAAACTGCATAGTATCATACATTCCTAACCCAGCATACACACTGCCGCCCGGGCTGTTAATGTACATTTGAATATCCCGGGTGCGGTCGGTACTTTCTAAAAACAATAACTGCGCTGTTACAATGTTTGCCACTTCGTCACTTATTGGATAGCCCAGAAAAATAATCCTGTCCATCATTAACCTGCTGTATACATCCATCACGGCAATGTTCATAGGCCTTTCTTCAATAATATTAGGGGTAAGATTTGTTACGTTGTGTTTTATATACCCATCAAGCATATTACTGCTGATGCCTTTATGCTTCACTGCATATTTTTCAAACTCTTTTCCAAAATTCATAATTATAGATTGCCTGATTAAAAATTGATTTTACAAATATAACTGATAGTTGTATCGGTACATTTAAAATTAGTCTTCTCTTGTTCTTGACTGATAAATTAAAATGTACTGCACCAGCATAGCGATTGATGCCAAAGCTGCAACTACGTAAGTAAGTGCTGCCCATTTTAACGCATCTTTTGCTTTTGTATGTTCGTTGGTGGTTGTAATATTGGCAGTGTCCAGCCATTTCAATGCTCTTGCAGAGGCATCAAACTCTACTGGCAACGTTACTACAGAGAAAAGTGTGGTTACTGCAAATAATATTATACCCACTAATAAAATTGTTGGGTTGCCGCCACCAAAACCATACATGCCAATACCTGCAATAATTACCCATTGCGATAAAGTGCTGCTTATTTTTACTGCCGGCACCAGCTTGCTTCGCATTATTAACATGGAGTATGATGTTGCATGTTGCACCGCATGGCCGCACTCATGCGCTGCAACTGCAGCTGCAGATACGGTTCTGCCATTATATACATCGGGGCTAAGGTTAACCGTTTTATTTACCGGATTATAATGGTCTGATAAAAAGCCCTGTGAGGAAATAACCTGCACATCATAAATACCATTTTCTTTAAGCATTTTTTCGGCAATTTCTTTACCGCTTAATCCACTGGATGTCGGCACCTGTGCATACGCTGTAAACTTACTTTTAAGCCTATATTGTACCAACATGCCAAGCAGCATAAATACAACCGATATAGCTAAAATTCCCATTGTCATTTTTATAAATTTTAAAAAGATGTTCAAAAACTATTCCTTTTAAAATAACTGCCAAAATAGCAAAATTAAAAAAAGGCCTCCGGTACACCGGAGGCCTTAAAATTGTTATTGCAATTGAAATATTATCTCAACACCTCGGCTCTGCCCACTGCAAGGCGTTCGCCATTCACATCAACCACTTCAATCCAGTAAACACCAGTTCCATGATTACTCAAATCTATATCCATACGCTGGTAAGAAGCACCTATTGCGTAACTATTAGTAAGTACACGTTTACCTCTTGCATCATAAACATTTATACCTCTCGGCATACCAATGTTATTAACTGTACTGTAGTAACGCACTTGGAACCTTCCGTTATTAGGATTAGGGTAAATAAACACTTTGCCATTAACAGAATCCTTGACAGAAACTGTATTAGAAGTATTTACACATCCATTTACATCTGTTACTCTTAATGTGTAATCTCCCAATCCATCAACATCCACCACCAATGAGCTTCCTGTGCCACCTGCTACTGTACCACCGTTTCTTAACCATGTATAAGTAGCGGCTGCCGGTGTAACTGTAGATGATAAAGATGTTTTAAGACCTGGGAACAGGCGTGTGTACGGTGCTGCACTAATAACAATGGTTGGCAATGGATTAACAGTTAATAACGCATTGTTTGATGGTACTGAGCCGCAAGGAGCAGCACCAGTTACCATACAGCGGTATAAATATGTATTCATTGAAACCGGAGGCGCTGTTATTGTAAGCGTAGTTGTAGTTGCACCTGCATACACACCACCATTAGTAATATTAGTAAATGTGTTACCGTTATTGGTACTTACCTGCCATTGATAGGTTGGTGCTGTACCAGTTGCTGCAACAGTAAAGCTTGTAACACCATTTGTACAAACTGCCCTGTTAACAGGCTGAGCCGTAACGTTTACTGGTTGGTTAACCGTTACAGTTACTGTACGTGCAGGCGATGTACATGCGGCAACGCTGCCACCTGTAAACAATAACCTTCCAATAAATGCACGTGGAGTAAATGTTGGAGCAGCTGGAGCAATATCACCGGCAAAGCTTACACCTGTACCAGAAATAACGTCGCAACCGGCGCCAGAGTTAACATAAGTGCCAGCAGCCACAGTACTGTAACGCAGGTTTGCAGCGCCGCCAGTTAACTGAGACTCGAATGCAATACCATATGTAGCACCTGGTGGAACTACCACACTTGCATTACTTAACATTAACTGCGGAGTGGTAGTTGTAGTATTAGCTACTGCCGTGTAAGTACCGGTTCCCGCTAGTGTCCAGCCATTTGCAGCTGTTATTGCGCCTGGTGCAGCACTAATAGGAGTTGTTCTATAATACAACCTTGCGGTTGAAGCACCCGATGCTGCAGCAATACTTTCTACACCTGTAATTGTTACTGCATACGAGTTATTATTTCTAAAGTTTGATGTTACTAAACCAAACTGATTGTTGTTGGCAAATGTTGTTGCGATTGCAGTTGCCGGTAAAGGCATGCTTTGCACGGTTGCCTGATAAGTGTAAACACCAGATGGCGTTGGACGTACCCATACACTATCCACTGCAGTACCTGCAACATAAGGTGTTGATGCCGCTGCATCGCTGAATAAGCCAGCAGCAGGAGACCATACTGCAGGAGTTGCAGGAACACCCAGCACATAAGTAAAGCATATTTGCCAGTTGGTTAAAGTACCCACGTCAGCAGGGCCACCATCATACATAGCCAAAGTCCAGTTTCCATTAACACCAGTTACCGGTGTATAAAGGTCTGCCCATTGTTGAGTTGTTGGCGTAAAGCCTGTAGGTCCTGATGCAGGAGCAGCAGTAGGAGCAGCTCTGTCGGCACGGAAAATACCATTGTATGGATTTGTTCCGGAACTTAAAGCGGCTGTACCCGTTGAACTTATTCTGGTGTTAGTGAAGCCTGTAGTAGCACCTGCACCGCCAGTTCCAGAAAGGTAATAGTCAAGATTTAATATTTGACCATTTGGAGCTCTTAAAGCAAACACCATGTCACCATCCCAAGTATGTGTCATATTTAAGGCAACCGTTACATCGGCAATAGTTGCAGATGCTGGTATACCTGATACGGCAATACTGTTATTAACACCCGCAGGGTTATTGTCTGGTATTGCTAAAGTTAAAGCTCCAGATGTGAAACATGCGGTGTTTGATGTTGAAGAAGAACTCTTCAACTTAACCGCTAAGTCACCTAAACACATTGTAACAGGATTTGGTGTTACGTTTGGTGCAGGTGGTGTATAGTTAATTAAAGCTGTTGCTGTGTTACTGCAACCTGTAGTTGCGCTTGTGCCCCTAACAGTGTAAGCTGTAAATGCAGTAGGAGCGGCGTACACCGTTGCTGCGTTTGTACCTGCTACATAAGCTGTTGTTGCATTTGTATTAGAATACAAACCAGCAATTGGAGACCATGTATAGGTATCAGCACCAGCTGCTGTTAAAGCAAGGCCATTAGTGCCAGCCACGCCACCGCAACCAGATGCTGGTGTTACGGTAACAACCGGTAAAGCAACTACTGTTAATATTGCAGCATTTGAGTTTGCTGCTGGAGGGCAAATACCATTAATCACACAACGATAGCGATTGTTATTCATTGCTGAAGTTGTTGGGCTAACGGTTAATGCCGCAGTGTTAACACCTGCATAAGGAGCACCGTTATTTAAAGATACCCATGTAGTACCACCATTAATACTTTCCTGCCACTGATAAGTAATACCAGTGCCGGTAGCAGTTACGTTAAAGGTTGCCGGAGCACCAGCACATACTGAAGTATTAGCAGGATGAGCGGTTACCCTTGGGCGTTGATTAATTGTAATGGTTATAGAAGCATTGCTTGAACATGCACCATTAGTGGCATTTACAGTATAAGTAGTAGTAACTGCCGGAGATGCTGCCACTGGATTAATGTTAGTTGCATTTAAACCAGCCGCAGGACTCCATGTGTAAGTTAAGCCTGGTATTACACCTGTAGAAGCGAATGTTATAGAGAACCCGCCACTAATACTTCCTAGATCACCCCCTACATCATCTACTGCATACAAACTCCAGTTACCGTTTAAGTCACCGGTAAACATTGATAATGCTGGGTTGGCTTGTGTAATAGAACCAGGACCAGGTGCTACAAAATTATCTGGTGTTACAAAGTTTGTTGGTCTGTATGTGCCAGAAGCATTCAATGCACCGTCAGACATTAAAGCAGCTGCTGCATCATCAAATGTATAAGTAGCATTTACTGCATCTGTTCCGCCACCAACATCAGACATCAATATTACGTTTACGCCTGTTGGAGAACGTAAAACAATATCAACATCATCAGGGAAAGTATGATTGAATCCGGTCAAAGTAACCGATTTAACAGTTACCCCTGTTGTAGCTAAACCACTCACTGCAATTGTAGAAGGGTATGGATTTGCAATACCGCTGGTTCCTGTACCAGGTATTGTGATAGCTGCAGCTGAAGTAAACACATTTGTAGTAAGACCAACCGCAGTTAACAATGTTGGATCTCCCTGACAGAGCGTAGTACCATTATCCGCAGTAATTGTTAATGCACCCACACCTGCAGCAATATATGTAATGGTTGATGTTGCAGAGTAAGAAGCGGTACAACCTGTGCTTTGCACCAATGCCCTGTATATTCTTGTTTGAGTAATATTTGTTGCTGTTAAAGTAGCAGTTGTATTTGCAACATTAGTCCAAGTAGTACCACCATCTGTTGAAAACTCCCAACGGATGATGTTGCCTACATTACCTGCTAATGTTAATGTAGTTGAATTAACCGGGCTACATGCATTAGCAGCAGCAGGCGCTATACTTCCACCATTTGAGAATGTGGTAATTGTAAGAATAGCACCAGTACTTGTAATTACACCGCACGTGCTGGTTGCTTTACAGCGGTAACGGTTACCATTGTCAGCCGCAGCAGCTGTAAATGTATATGTAGCGGCTGTTGCACTGGCAATATTCGTCCAAGTAACACCACCATCAGTACTAATTTCCCACTGATAGGTAAATGTTGGACTACCAGTTGCCACTACTGTAAATGATACAGAAGTACCGGCACAAGCCGTAGTACTTTGTGGTTGTTGAGAGAAGGTAGCACTTGTACCAACAAAGCTTGGAACCTGATCGGTAACACTGGTTGATAAACCCTGAGATGCCCCGTCACCCATACCCCTTCTTCTGAATGCTTCTTTGATAGCACAGATATGAGCACCACCATACAGGTTAATATCTGCCTGTATAATTGCGTCACGGCCAGTAATAAAGCCAGGGCTGCAAGGCTGCAGTTTCATACCTTCTGTAACCAGCTTCATGGCAATATTGTTGCCACCGCCGCCGGCAAGGTCATAAATATTGGGGTTAATGGTACCAACCTGCTGAATAATATTCCAGGTCATATCCCATAATGCAGCACACCAAATTTCACCTCTGTCGTGCGGAGAGGCAGGAATTGTTGCAGCATATACTTTATTATTAACAGTAAAATCTGTGCAATAGCGCTGAGAGCGAATACCAACACCAGTAACCGGTTGACCTAAAGCATAGGTACCAATACCTCTTGGACTATTAAAGCCTGTATTTAGCGTAGCTGCTGCCCAATCTTGTGTTAACATCAGACCATAATAATCGCTCCAGCCTTCACCCATTTGCTCAGCATTGCCTAAACAAGAGCTGTTTGCGGGGCCACCAGTTAAACGATTACTGATACCATGTCCAAATTCGTGGAAAATAATGCCATTATCTACGTCACCATCTCTTTGAGGAGCGGTTAAAGTCCATAAGTACATTTGCATCCTACCATTACCCCCATCGGCAGGTGTTAAAAAGTTTGCATTGTTGGTACCGCCGCCGTCCTGTGCTTCGGCATTTACATGGTCGTTACCCAAACCTCCACGACCCAGATTATTAAACTGGAAGTTACCAGCAACTTCATCAAACCCGTAAGTATACATAATATCATGTATCATGTTATTAGCATAAAACAGGTTGGTAATGTTAAACTGCTGGTTTGGCGGAGTAGTATTGATTGGTGGCTGTGTAAGATCAGGCACAAAATCAAACGTTAAATTAGGCAGTGCTGTTGTTGAAGTGGCAGAACGTGAAGGGTCTCCTGAATTTTGACTGTTCCTGTCATGGTAAGCCCATACGTTATTACCTCTTGTATAATTGTAATCAGTACCAGTTGCATCGGTACTATGCCACTTAAGTGTTGCTGCATTAGGTGCGGCAGCTGTCCATGGGTTTGTAACTAGCTGTGGCGCACCTCCGGGAAAGGTGGGCGCCTCTGCTGGAAGCTTAACTACCCTGTAGGAGGCATTGTCCGCCAGTGTTGGACTGGTTGGTTGCTCTACAGGTAGCTGCGTAAGTTTATCAATATTAAAAGTTGGCTGTTGTTTGTTTTCCAGCAAGTGCATGTGTTTGTGGTTAGGATCATCCCAATTGCAATAAACAGTTAAGTTATCTGCACCAAGTGATTTACCATTGGCAGCGTCTATACGTACCAGCCAGTAGTCTGATGACGAAACAGGCACAATACGAACTTGCCATGCAAGTGCTACTTCATTAGGGTTTGTTAAAGAGGGTACCCACATTAAGTGAGCCACTATATTCTCTTTTGAAACGCCCAAATTGCCAAACTCAACCTCACGGCCATTTTGCTTGCGGCTTATGGCTGTTGCAGATTGTGATGCAGACAATTTTCTGTCAGAAATAGCCGCTATTACAGCAGCTTCGGCAGATAACGAAGGTGAACCACCTGCTACAGTAACTTTTTGCTCAATGCTGCTTATTCTGCCACCGGCATTAGACAAAACTGCATTGTTTCTAAAAGTTACAACCTGCATTTGGTTATAAACTGGTATACCCTTGTAGGTTTGTTGCAGATATGCATAACGGATACCGGTAGTTTTGTCTACATAAGAGACAGAAACCATCAGATTGTTAGCATCGTCTGCACTTAAACCCAGTGCGCTCTGGTTTGCTTTAACCAGCTGAAGGGCTGCACTTTTTTCAGCATCGAATGATTGTGCAAAAGAAATTTGCACAAAACATAATGCCACAATAAAGAATAAAATTTTCTTCATACGTGTGTTGGTTTATTTATTAATTTACCCTAGAGAACTTTTTTCTAAAACAAAAAACGGCTAAGGCTGCATGATGCAATAACAGGCCCATGAGAGCTTTGAGAAGGGCAGCGAACGCAGATATAAATCCAGCTTTTAGTTTTAGTACTGGCAAACTTAATGAAAATAACCTATTGCCCGGTAAAATTTTCACATCTTTTTATGTGCCGCTTTTTTTTTCTTTCAACCTGCCCCTGTATAGCTTCATTTTTTTTGACATTCCAAAACGCAACCCCTACCTTTGCAGCCGGAAAAAAAAGCCTTTTTTATAATTTTTTTAGATACATTATTATGGTAGAAATTAAACCAGATGAGATTTCTGCGATTCTTCGCCAGCAACTCAATAACTTCAATGCATCTGCAAGCCTTGAAGAAGTAGGAACTGTTTTACAGGTAGGTGATGGTATTGCCCGTATTTATGGATTGAACAACGTACGCAGCGGTGAGCTGGTTGAATTTGACAATGGGGTTAAAGCAATTGCCCTTAACCTTGAAGAAGATAATGTAGGTGTAGTGTTAATGGGCGACAGCAGTGAAATTAAAGAAGGCGATAAAGTAAAACGTACCGGCCAGATTGCCTCTATTAAAGTAGGTGAAGGAATGAGCGGCCGTGTTATTAATACACTGGGCGAACCTATAGATGGTAAAGGCCCTATTGCTGGTGAACTGTATGAAATGCCGCTGGAGCGTAAAGCACCGGGTGTAATTTTCAGGGAGCCTGTAAAAGAACCACTGCAAACAGGTATTAAGGCAATTGATGCCATGATTCCTATTGGCCGTGGACAAAGAGAACTGGTAATTGGTGACCGTCAAACTGGTAAAACTGCTATTTGTGTTGATACCATTATCAATCAAAAAGAATTTTATGCAGCGGGAAAACCGGTTTACTGTATATATGTGGCTATTGGGCAAAAAGCCAGTACCATTGCGGGTATTATGAAAACGCTGGAAGAGCATGGCGCTATGGCTTATACAACTATTGTTGCGGCCTCTGCATCTGACCCTGCTCCTTTGCAGTTTTACGCTCCTTTTGCCGGTGCTGCCATTGGCGAATTTTTCCGTGATACCGGTCGTCCTGCTTTAATTATTTATGATGATCTTTCTAAACAGGCGGTAGCATACCGTGAGGTATCATTATTATTGCGCCGTCCGCCGGGCCGTGAGGCCTATCCTGGTGATGTATTCTATCTGCACAGTCGTTTGTTAGAGAGAGCTGCTAAAGTTATCAGCCGTGATGATATTGCAAAACAAATGAACGATTTGCCAGAATCAATTAAGCATTTAGTAAAAGGTGGTGGTTCGTTAACAGCATTGCCTGTTATTGAAACACAAGCTGGTGACGTTTCTGCCTATATTCCTACAAACGTAATTTCTATTACCGACGGACAAATATTTTTGGAAGGTAACCTGTTTAATGCTGGTATACGCCCTGCTATTAACGTGGGTATCAGCGTAAGTCGTGTGGGTGGTAATGCGCAGATTAAATCAATGAAAAAAGTTTCTGGTACACTTAAACTTGATCAGGCGCTTTACCGTGAACTGGAAGCCTTTAGTAAATTTGGTGGCGACCTTGATGCTGCTACCAAAAACGTAATTGATAAAGGCGCTCGTAACGTGGAAATTTTAAAACAGGCCCAATACTCACCATTTTCAGTAGAAAAACAAGTAGCTATTATTTATTTGGGTACACAGGGTTTATTAAAAAATGTGGCTGTTAAAAATGTAAAAGCATTTGAGGAGCACTTTTTATTAGAGCTAGAAAATAAACACCCTGAGATTTTAGCTGAGTTTAAAAAAGGTGGTTTGCCAGAAGAAGGGTTGAAGAAAGTAACAGAATTGGCTGCCGGGTTAGCGGCGCAATACAAGTAAATCGATAATTAATTTTAATAAAAAAAGGGTTCAGAAATTTCTGAACCCTTTTTTTATTAAAATATTTTTACAAAAGTGAGGGATAATAATATTGTAGTAAATTTATGAGGTGACTTAAAAGCAGTTACATTATATGTCGCATGGCAAAATTGAACTATAAAACAACCGTGAGTTCTTTTTTATTTGCACTTTTCCTAACACCTTTAGGGTTATTTGGTCAGTTAGTGCCGGTAATTAAAAAGTCTTATGTATATTATAGCATTGCACCAAAATATGTATCTCCAAAAGGTGGCGTTGCTGAAATTATTGAACTTGATTCGGGAAAAATAATTTCAATACCTGAAAAAGTAGCAGGAAAAGATACCAGCATTTTTATTTACATTGAAACCTCCACAAAAAAAATTAAGTGGATAGCTGCACAACAGGGTGATTTTCTTTTTTCAATTACCCCTGTTTTGATACAAAGCCCATTAGAACCAGGCTTTTTAAATGGCGGCGGCCCAATAATTATTTCTGCAAAAAAAGGATGTTATTTATTTGCTTTACAATTGGTAAAAAAAACACAACAAGTAATTAAAGGAATATGGACGCTAACTAAACCTATTACTATAAAAGGGACTTACGCTAACAAAAACATTACATTAAAAACCGCCTCTCCAAAGCAGATTTTTATTACCCCGCCTTCATAATTCTAATATATATCTTCCAGCTATAAATAGGCTTTTACATTATCCTACCTATGTGCAGAATTTTTTTTAGCTATTCACATTATATTTATTAATATTGATAAACCTTAAAATTAAAAACAAGTTTATGTCCACCGCCGCCTTTTATCCGCCAAAATTTATCCAAGGAAATATTTTACTACAAAGCAAATATTTTCTTTTAGCTACATTACTTGCGTCTATAACAATTAGTTTTGGTAATGCCCAGCAACTGCAAAAAAAAGTACAAGCGAAAAATCCTACTACTAAGCCTGCAAACAATTTTGCTTTTGCAACAAGGATACCAGAAAAAAAACCATCTATTTTAACCATTGATAAAGAAAAAAGGGTAAAAGAAAAACAAGCGTCTGTAGGTGAAAGAGAATTATTTGAATTTGAAATGTTAAGAGACCCTGCTACTGGTAAAATCCCCCGCATGGCAAGGAAAAATGCATTTGATGCAGCTAAAATAACACCCACATACGAATCTGCCACCTTGGGCCCGCTTGGCGTACTTTCTGTAACACCAAAGGGACCCACCAATTTAGGCGGAAGAACACGGGCCCTTGGCATTGATGTTAGAAATGATAATGTTATGATTGCCGGCAGTGTAAGCTCCGGTGTATACCGTACAACCAATGGAGGTACATCATGGACAAGAGTAGTACCAGTTGGTCAGGTTCACAATATAGTGTCTATAGCGCAAGATCCCCGTCCGGGTTTTCAGGATATTTGGTATTTTGGCACAGGTGAATCAAGCGGAAATTCTACCAGCTTAGGCTCCACTTATTTTGGTTCTGGTATATGGAAATCTACAGATAATGGTGTTACATGGGCCCAATTAGCTAGCACAGCAAGTGCTATAGAATCATATACTGTTGCTTTTGATTTTGTGCATAAAATTGCAGTTGACCCCACTAACGGAAATGTTTATGCTGCCGCCAGTAATACCATCCAACGCTCTACAGATGGAGGAACATCATGGACTACTGTATTAGGAACTTTAGCTAACGCCGGATATACTGATGTAATAGTTACACCAGCCGGCAGGGTATACGCAGCTTTTACAGGTGGTGATGCAAGTAACGGCGTGTGGACTTCTGCAACAGGTGCTTCGGGTACATGGGGTACCCGTATTGCCGGCACAGGTGGTGTACCGAGCCATGCTAACTGGAATGCACAAAGTACATACGGAAGAGTAGTACTTGCTTATGCACCATCAAGCACCAATATTGTTTATGCACTTTATTGGAATAATTTAAGCTTCGGATGCCCAGGCGGACTGCCCGAAGCTGAACTTTATAGATGGGACCAGACCTTAAACACATGGACTGATTTATCTGCAAATTTACCAAATGAAGGAGTTTGCCATGTTGGTAACGACCCATTTGCTGCCCAAGGTGGTTATGATTTAGTGTTAACTGTGAAACCTGATAACGCAAATACAGTTTTTATAGGCGGTACAAATATTTACCGTTCTACCAACGGATTTACAAGTACTGCTGCCACTACACGAATTGGCGGATATAATGCAGCCGGCAGCTACGCACTTTACCCTAATTCTCATCCTGATATTCATACTTTGGTTTTTGGTGCTGGCAGTAATAGTATTTTATATTCTGGTAACGATGGGGGTATACAAAAAGCAGATATAACAGCAGGTTCTGTAACATGGACACCACTAAATAATGACTATGTAACTTATCAATACTATCATGCAGATATTTTACCAGTAGGTGGCAGCGATATTTTTGTTGGTGGCGCTCAAGATAATGGCACTACTTTGAATACAGGTAGTACTACCGCAAGCTCAATACTCGGTGGCGATGGGGTAGCTACCGGCTTTATTTCTTACACAAACCCTACTTCATTTAATATTATAGCGGGTACTCAAGATGGGAACCTTGTGAGGCTTACTGGACCAAGCTTAGGTTTTGGTGGTATCGTGCCGGCAGGCTCTTCAAGTATTTTTGTTACCTATTTTAACTTAGATCAGGATAACACAAACAATTTATTTTATGCAGGACTATCATCTCTTTACCGTACAAGAATTGCAAGTACCATTTCCGCAGGTACTGTCACTGGTAATGCTGCCACAGGTTGGGAGTTAATGGCTAGTGCTGGCATATCAGGAAATATTAGAAGCCTGGCAACCTCAAGAAACAAAACATATGCAGATGCGCCGTACTCGGCATCCAATGTGAACAGGAAACTATACATAGGCACTTCTACCGGAAGAGTATACAGATTAAATGATCCTGCTTTTGTGTCATCAGCAACTGCTGCTGTTGATATTTCTCCCGTTGGATTTCCAGCTGCTATTGTTAGCTCAATTTCTATCAATCCATCTGACGACAACGAAATACTGATTACTTATTCTAACTATGGTGTAAATAGCGTTTACCACACTACTAATGCAAATGCAGCCACACCAACATGGACAGTTGTAGAAGGACCAGCAGGCTCTGCGGTACAACTTGCCTCTGCCCGTTCATCTGCCATTGTAAAAGTTTTGGGTGTTACAGAATATTTTGTTGGTACTTCTACCGGCCTATATACCACTACTACTTTAAGTGGTGCTACCACCGCCTGGACCAAAGTTGGAACCTCGGAAATTAATTTTGCTGTGGTAAGCCAATTAAGATACCGTCCGGCAGATAACAAAATACTGGCGGCTACACATGGTAATGGTTTCTTTTTAATAACACTCAGCGATCCTTTTGTGCTTGCCACTAAATTGCAGAGTTTTAATGCTGTTAAACAAGGCGACAATGCTTTAATTAACTGGAGGGTAGGTTATTCCAGCACAGCTAAAACATTTGAAGTTTTAGAAAGTACAGACGGAAGAAATTTCGTCAAACTAAAAACAATTGATGCGATAACTAATAATGCTGATTATAGTACAGTTGATACTGACTTATCACCTGGGGTTAATTATTATAAGCTTAAAATTACAGATGCAAATGGGTCTGTTAGCCATAGTAATACCGCTGTAGTGTTTAACAAGTACGGTGGTTTTGAAGTTATCAGCATGATTCCTACTTTAGTAAACAGCACTTCTGTAATAAGCATTGCAAGTCATAAAAAAGGAAAAGGCAGCCTAATTGTAATAGATGCTCAGGGTAAACAGATATACCATCAGGAAATTACCTTACTGGCAGGAAACAATAATTACAATTTGAATTTTGCAAATCTTTCTTCTGGTGCTTATTATATTTACGCCGAAAGCCAGGATGGCAAATCGAATATTACCCGTTTTGTAAAGGATTAAAAACTTTAGTTAACTATAAAAGCAAACGCCTGCAAATTGCAGGCGTTTGCTTTTATAAAGTGTTTAGAGTTAAAGTAGATTTTTGGCTTCTAGTTTAAATTTCGGCACTGTTAATTTCGCAACCCCTAATTCGTCGTTTTAAATCATTTATACTTATCGTGAATTACTTAGAACAGTATACATCCGAAGCCGTTGTATAGCCTGAAAAAAATTACTGTTGTAAACTAATCATCGATGAAAAAAAAGAGTTAAAAATGATTGTGTAGCATCAGCTATATAATAACCAGAAAGCTTAAAAACATAAGTAGAATAACACAATTATTTATGTAATATTAAATTTACAAAAAAGCCGCCAGTAAATACCGGCGGCTTTTCTTTATTCAATGATAATATCCAATCAATTAAACCTCGTCCATCCTTTCCACCAGCTTGCCAGTGCACCAGAGGGTGCAACAGCGCCTATAAAATTAGTTGGGGTAAAGAAAGGATCTGCAACTTTTGCATGAGCAAAACTTGCCCTTGGTGTTATAGTACCGGAAATAGTACCCACTATACTTGAAGCGTTACCAAAAGGAGTTGGGTCTGGTGCTTCATAATTAAAAGGCTGAATAAACAGATTGACTGGCAATGTTCCATTTAATATGGTGTTTGCCTGTGAGGCTCCTTTAAAATAAGTTACTAAATCTGCTGTTGTATACGCAGAACCTGATGGTGCAGAATATTTAATACTGTCAGTGTTACCGCCTAAAAATATATTGGCAAGTACCACACCTGTACCAACATTAGCGCCTGTAGGTGTACCAGTTGTACCATCCACATCAATACCTAGGGGCCAGCCAACAATTACAGAATTGAATAAAGACATTTCTGAGTTTCTTCTGATGTGTGCACCAGCCCTGTACAATGAGCTGCCTACATTTGAAGCAGTAGCCCTTGGGCCAATAGCCGTCATGTTACTAAAAACTACCGAAGTTTTTGGTGTTACAGTGGTGCCGCCGGCATTGTTGTCGCTTTCAAAAGCTTCAGATCTTGAAGCATCTGCAATAACCGAATCTCTTATTGATAATCCAAACTGCACTTTACCGCTGTAGCCATTGTCCGTATCAAAATCATCATCCTGTGTTTTGTAAGCTACCAGATATTTACAGTTTACTGTACCACCAAACCATTCAAAAGCATCGTCTTTAGCAAGGTAAGTTTGTACATTTTCTATAACAGTTTTGTTGCCAACAGCAGCCATAGTTAAGCTGTTAATTTCTTTATCTGGCTGAAAGGCGTAACCTGCATATTCAATTCTTACATAGCGTAAAACACCTGAGCTGTCATTAGCAACAGCAGCAGGCACTGCAGCATCACCGCTGCCGGCAAGGCCATCGCCATTTGAATTATTTACACCACCTTCTACTTCAAATAAACCTGCAGTTCCGTTAAAGCTGGTGTTAATGGGTGCTTTACCACAAATAATTAAACCACCCCAGTCGCCACTTTGTGGGTTAGGGCTGGCAGATGTAAACACAATTGGATCAAGTGCTGTACCATTTGCTACAATTTTTGCACCACGGGTTATAATAAGTGCAGCAACATCGCTGCCACTAAAAGAACCTTTAATGGTGGTACCAGCCTCTATAGTTAATGTTTTATTATTAGCTATATAAACTAAGCCTTTTAATATGTAGGTGTTTGCTTTTTTAAATATAGTGTCTGATGTAATGCGTCCTTCTACAGTTATTGTTTGGCCTGTACTGCCGCCACCACCGGTGTTGATGGTAACTATCTGAATTTGCCCGTCTGTTTCAATCTTTCTGCAAGCAGTATTGCTTAAAGCAGCAATTGCAAACAGCATTAAAATGTACTTTTTCATGTTTGTTTTTATGTTTTAAATAGTTATAAATTATAGTGAGTAGTTAAAGGTTATATTAACAGTGGTGCCAAACTGCCTTGTAAAACGGTAGGCATCAATATTTTTTTGAAACCCATCTGAGTTGTTGGCATTTTGATAGAAATACTGCACCCTGTTAATGATGTCGGAAATATTCATTTTAATTTCACCTTTACCTTTTACAATTTTCTTAGCTAACTGAAAATCTAATAATGGACGGGGTGCTTCATATACATCCGGAGAAGATGCGCCTGCTGCCTTATCACCTACTAAAAATATTCTTTCGCCAATTAAATTAAATAATATGGTGGCGTTTAAACCATGCTTAGGAGCATCATACAACAGCCCAAGGTTTATAAGATAATTTGACTGGCCCTGCAAGCTTCTGTCTAAATTAAACCTGGCATCTGTAACCCTGCTTTTTATGATAGCTACATTGGACTGAAACATAAAGTTTTCCATTTGGGGAGCAATAAAATCAAGCTTTTTTCTAAACTCAAGCTCTAAGCCGGCAGAGTATGCTTCTTCTGCATTTTGAAAATTGAAAGTGCTGGCACCGCCTATACCTTCGTTAAATAACTGTTCAATAGGGTCTTTAAAATATTTATAAAATACACCTGCGCTTAACACCTCTCCTGGTTTTTTGTAAAGCTCATATCTAAGATCCAGGTTGGTAACCTTTGTACGTTTTAAAGCAGGGTTACCATTTACTGAGGCATTTAATTCAAAGTCGTAAAGATTTAGTGAACTTAATTCTCTAAGCTCTGGCCTTATTACTGTTTGCGATGCTGAAAAACGAAGATTAGTTGTTGTATTAATTTTGTAAGTAGCATTTAAGCCGGGTAAAAAGTCGGTAACTTTTGAGTAAGTATGGCGGGGATCCCATTTTTTTACACTGCCTACTAACTGGTCAAAATGTTCTACACGTAAGCCCCAAACCAACCGCAGTTTTTCAAACAGTTCATTGTCAAACTGCAGGTAGCCTGCGTTTAAAATGGTGTTAGCCAAATACCGGAAAGTACTTCCTTTAATGGCATCAAAAGCAACTTTATTATCGGTACCTGTGCCAAAATTTTCTGGTGCAAATATTTTATCGGCAGGCAATAGTTTTAAAGCATCATTATCAACAGGCAGATAGTTTGCAAAAAGTTTTGCATCAAACAAACGGTCTCTTACCTGAAACATGTAACCGCCTTTAATGGTTTGTTTGTTTTTAAAAGTGTAGGTTAAATCTCCGCCGGTTGTATAAATATAATCGTTTAAAATTTGGTAAATACGGCTGCCGCTTGCCTGAGAAAGTGTGTTTGAAATAATTGCCCTGTAAGGATTTGAACTGCCTTTGTCCTTTGAATATTGCAGCCTTCTCTGGTCAGGTGAGTAGCCATCTAAAATAGTAAAAGCACCATTCCAGTTTAATTTTAAACTTTTAGTAAGGCTGTGCTGTCCGGTAAGTTGTGTGGTGAAAAAAGTGTTTTGTTTAAACGAGTATTCGTAAGCTCTTATATCTTCTGTACGGGTATCATCAATGCCATTTCTTAATATAGTGCTGTTAGCAGTATTGGTGTTTATAATACTCTTTAAAGATATTTTATTAAGGTTGTTTAACTGCAGCGATAAACTTGCCAGTGCACCCACCGATGTGTTTTGCAAATACCTTGTATCATTAAAATCTATATCGGTATTTTTAAAAGTTCTTCCGTTTTCAAAATTGTTATGTCTGTTTACAATATCCTGTATGCTGTTATTTTTTCGGTAAGTAATGCCAAAAATACCACCCAGTGTTTTACCAAACACTTTTCCTTTAAAACCACCGTTAACTTCAAAAGCCGCATTTAAGGGTGCAGTAATTTGTGTGGGCGCCCATGCATTACGCATACTTTTACCCATGGCAGTTTTATTGGCAAAACTTGCTGTATCAAAACCACTCTTTGTAGTATAGGCAGCAGGCAAATTTCTTGTGCCGTCGTCAATACCCAACCAGTCTGTTTTACCGCCTTTATCTTCATAAAAATTTTTTCCAATTGTTTGTGTATTAAAGCCAGAGCCAATCTGTACGTTAAAAAAGTTTTTTGCAGGTATATCTTTTGTATTTACCTGTATTAGACCACCAGCCCACTCGCCTGGATACTCTGGCACAAATGCTTTATTAACAACAATATTATCCACCATGGTGCTGGGTATAATATCAAATGAAAAAGTTTTTCTGTCTGGCTCGGTACTGGTAAGTAAAATACCATTCAGCATAGCCTGATTGTATCTGTCTGCCAAGCCACGTACCACCAAAAATTTACCTTCCTGTATGCTGGTGCCGGGTAAACGTTTTAACACCTCACCTGTATTACGGTCGGGGCTTCTTCTGATTGCTTCGGCAGAAATAACCGACGCCACCGTGTTTGTAGTTTTTTGAAAAGTAAGTAATGCGTTTGTACTTTCACGGCGGGCCGTAGTAGAGCGCACTACAACAGTTTCACTTGTTTTTGCTTTGGGTAATAATGCAATATCTAAATGAGCAATACCATCACTGCCCGTTTCTACTTCTGTAATTTCTTTACTATCGAAATTGGTTGAAGTAATTGTAACAGTGTATTTTTTACCTGTTTCAATTACCAAACTAAAGCGGCCTTCTAAATCTGTAGCAACACCTTTACCCGTTTCTTTTATAATTACCGATACACCTGAAACTGGAGTGCCGGTTTTTGAATCAGTAATTTTTCCTTCTATTTTTCCCTTTTGGGCAAACAGACTAAAACTGCTTAAGCAAACCAATACGGATAACAATAATCTCATGCCGTTAAATTTTATGCAAAGAGATTGTTCCAATGTTAACATGCCGTTACTGCAATGTTAACTTAATATGAACAGTGTATATTGTTTGATTTGGTAACAATTACATCAAGCTATGGTAACATTAAGTTTACGTTTTGATAACACAGTTGCCTCAATTTTACAAACTAAGTAATACGGACCTTTCCAGGCCTGTAATGTCTTTAAATTGCAAGCTCCGCCTTAACTGGCGGGGCTATTTTTGCATGCTTAACAATTTGGTAATATTGAATTGCAGTAAGTGTGTTTTTAAATGTTTTTTTTTGCAGCGCAATTTAAAAGACATTATATGAAACAAATAGCATTAACTGCGCTTGCAGTTACTACTGTTATTATTTTACATGCGCAGGCTCAGCCAGCCACAGCTGTAAAAGAAACTAAACGCTGGTATGAAACCTTTTCAATACGTGGTTACGTACAGGTACGCTACAACCGCCTGCTGGAAACAAATCCAAAACTTAAATGTGAGCAATGCGACCGCTCTGTTGGAGAAAACGGTGGTTTTATTATACGCCGGGGACGTATTATTCTTAGCGGCAACCTTACCAATAATATATACTTCTATATTCAGCCAGACTTTGGCAGCAGCACAGGCACCACACAAAATATTTTTCAGGTACGTGATGCATATATGGACATAAGCTTTGATAAAAAAAATGAGTTTCGCTTAAGAGTGGGGCAAAGCAAAGTGCCTTTTGGTTTTGAAAATATGCAAAGCAGCCAAAACCGTTTACCGCTCGACAGGAATGACGGACTGAATAGTGCTGTTTCTAATGAAAGAGATTTAGGGGCATTTTTTTACTGGGCGCCTAAAGACAGGCGTGAAATGTTTACTGCATTTGTAAGGGATAATTTTAAAGGCAGTGGCGATTATGGAGTTGCTGCATTTGGTTTATATAACGGACAAACAGCTAACCGGGCAGAACAAAACAAAAATCTGCACGCAGTTGCCCGTTTTAGTTATCCATTTAAAATTGGCAGCCAAATAATAGAGCCTGGGGTACAGGCATATGCAGGCAAGTATGTATTACCGGCTGATTTAAGAAGTGCTGGTGTAAAAGCAGCCAATAATTTTGAGTTTGATGATAAACGGGTTGCAGCATCTTTCATTGTTTATCCTAAACCTTTGGGCATACAGGCTGAATACAACTGGGGTAAAGGCCCTCAATATAATCCTGTAAAAGATTCTATTGAGGTGCGTAATCTTGATGGAGGATATATAACAGTATCTTACAGAGCTGCTTTAAAAAACGGTATGTGTCTTTTTCCTTTTACCCGGGTGCAGCAATACAATGGGGGTAAAAAACACGAACTGGATGCCCGTAAGTACAATGTAAAGGAAATGGAAACAGGTTTGGAGTGGCAGTTAAATAAAAATTTTGAATTTACTGTATCTTACGTGCTGTCTCAGCGCCGATTTGAGGATAATAAAGCAAAAAATAACTTTCAAAAAGGCAATTATATGAGAATGCAGGCACAACTGAATTTTTAATGTTAATAAATTATTACCAATAAATAATTACACAGGCTTCTTAAATCACTTTATACATTTGCAAAAATTAATTTTATGGCAGGATTAAACTCAATTTTAAAAATATTTTTACCTAAGGACAGGGTGTTTTTTCAACTGTTTGAAAACGTGGCAGATGAACTGGTGAAAATGGGTGAAAAATTAAAAGAGATAGTTAGTGAATCAGACTTTGATAAAAGGGCAGCACTGATAAAGGAAATTGAAGACATGGAGCATGTAAATGATGATTATACCCATCAGATATTTACAGAGCTTGGTAAAAACTTCATTACGCCTTTTGACAGAGAAGACATACACTACCTTGCCACGGCGCTGGATGATATAGCTGACTATATCTATGCATCAGCCAAAAAAATAAATTTTTACCACGTAAATCCTAACGATACTGGCATTCAAAAAATGGCCGATGTTATTGCACAGGGTTGTGTGGCTGTAAGTAAAGCCGTAAAAGAACTGCGTAACATGAAAAACATGCGGCAGATTACAGATGCGCTGGTACAAATAAACAGTATAGAAAACCAGGGTGATGATATTTTTGATATGAGCATTGAAAAACTGTTTGCAGAAGAAAACGATGCCAAAGAAGTAATTAAGAAAAGAGAAATTTATCAGGTAATGGAAATTGTTACTGATAAATGTGAAGATGCTGCGAATGTAATTGAAAGCATAATTGTAAAGTACGCTTAGTTGTTCATGGTTCATTGGTAATGGTAATGGAGTACAGCGTATCGTGTACTTACTATGAACTATTTACTATCAACTATCAACCAAAATATTTATGACTCTTGTAATAGTAATTGTAGCCCTTGCGCTTATATTCGATTATATCAATGGCTTCCATGATGCAGCCAATTCTATAGCTACAGTGGTATCCACTAAGGTACTTACTCCTTTTCAGGCGGTGGTTTGGGCAGCAATTTTTAATGTGGCTGCTTATTTTATTTTTAGCGATCATGCAGTTGCCAATACCATAAGCAAAACCGTTAATAAAGAATTTATTACCCTTCCCGTAATTCTTTCGGGCCTTATTGCAGCTATTTTCTGGAATCTGCTTACCTGGTGGTATGGCATTCCCTCTTCTTCTTCGCATACATTAATTGGCGGTTTTGCCGGTGCGGCAATTGCACACGCTATATCAATAAAAGGCGTAGGAATAAGCTGGGGTAAAATTGTAGAAGGCAGTATAATTTTAAAAACTGTGCTGTTCATCTTTTTAGCACCGCTTATTGGTATGGGTATATCCATCTTTATTACCATTGTAACCATAATGCGTAACGTATGGGCCCGTATTGGCATTATAGCAGTGGCCACTTTTCTTACCGTTATACTCTTCGACAGGTTTGAAGAAAGCAAGATGGATGAAAACCTGCAAAAGTTTTTAAAGTACGATAAATATAAAACGGAAGTTACCACTGCAAACGCAAAACTAAAAGCTGACAAAAATAATGCAGCTGTTTTAATGGAGTACGAAACCGCCAAAGAAAAATTAGACAAAGCCACTCCCAACTATAAAAAATTAGCTGCCTTAGTAAATAATTTTGATAACCTGGGGGCTGCAAAAATAGCCGCTCAGGCTACAGAACAGGGGCTTTTAAAAGATATTGAAGCAAGCCGATTAAAGGATGATATACGCAATGCAAACGACTATTTAATTTTAGAGGCCGAAGCCACTGCAGATTCTTCAAAAAAAGCAGCATTTGCCGTTGCAAAAGTTGAAACAGAAAAATATAAAGAGCCGCTAAAAAAATATTTTAAAAAAGAAATTTTAATTGACAGTGCGCTTACCGCACTTAACAGCATTTACCCAATAAAAGAAGCCAACAGAAAAAAAATTAAGGATAAAATAGAAAAGTTTAACATTGAAAAAGCGCTGGTAAAAGATATTGACAAAGCTGATAACAGCGGCATTGTATGGGGCATTATAGCATCTTCTTTATTATTCTGCCTGGTGTATTTGTATGTTGAAAAAATAAAAACACCAACCGCATATAAAGTTGCCACCATGTTTAAGCGCCTGCAGTTATTCAGTTCCGCAGCATTCAGCATTGGGCATGGCGGTAACGATGCACAAAAAGTAATGGGCATTATTGGTGCCGCACTTATAGCCAACGGCAATATTCAAAACTTTAGCGATTTACCGGCGTGGGTGCCCATAGCCTGTTATGTTGCTATTGGGCTGGGTACTATGAGTGGTGGCTGGAAAATTGTAAAAACAATGGGTACTAAAATTACCAAAGTAACCCCACTGGAAGGAGTTGCAGCTGAAACAGCCGGTGCCTTTACACTGTTTTTTACCGGGCAAATGGGAATCCCCGTATCCACTACACATACCATTACAGGCTCAATTATTGGGGTTGGGGCTACAAAACGTTTAAGTGCGGTACGCTGGGGTGTTACAGTAAATCTGCTGTGGGCATGGATACTAACTATACCAGTAAGTGGTTTGCTGGCAGCCCTTACTTACTATGTTGTTTCAATGTTCAGCTAAATATACCTGCATTAATAAAAAATATTCATTCATACAACGCTCAAAGTAATTTGAGCGTTTTTTTTACTTTCTTTGCAACATGAAAAAAATTTTAGTTACCGGCGGCTGCGGCTTTATTGGCAGCCATACAATTGTAGACTTAGTTGAAAACAACTACGAAGTAATTTGTATAGATAACAACAGCAGAAGTAACGCTGCAATGTTAAACGGGGTAGAAAAAATACTTAACCGAAAAGTAAAAAACTACAAAGTTGATTTATGCAATTTTGATGATACACATGCTGTATTTCAGGAAAATCCGGGTATTACCGGCATTATACATTTTGCAGCATATAAAGCCGTTGGCGAATCTGTTGAAAAGCCACTGCTCTATTTTGAAAACAACTTAACATCGCTGGTAAATATTTTAAAATGTGCCGAGGAATTTAAAGTGCCGCATTTTGTATTCTCTTCTTCATGTACCGTATATGGCAACCCCGATGCTATGATTGTTACAGAAGAAACGCCACAAAAACCTGCCGAATCACCTTACGGTGCTACCAAGCAAATGGGCGAGCGCATTGTTGAAGATGCCGTAAAAGCATCTGGCTTAAAAGCTATTTTGCTGCGCTATTTTAATCCTGTTGGCGCTCATCCGTCAATAAATATTGGAGAGTTGCCCATTGGCCGTCCGGCTAATTTAGTGCCTGCAATTACACAAACTGCTATTGGTAAATTACCCATGATGCAGGTTTTTGGTACAGATTATGATACCCGTGACGGAAGCTGCATTCGTGACTTTATACATGTTTGCGACATAGCCCACGCCCACACACTTGCACTTGATTTTTTAGTTGCAGAAAAAAACACCAACGCCTGCGAAATTTTTAATTTAGGTACAGGCGATGGTTATACAGTGCTTGAAGCCATAAAAGCTTTTGAAGAAGTTAGTGGCGTAAAATTAAACTATAAACTGGGGCCACGCCGGGCAGGCGATGTTATAGCCATTTATGCAAACAATAATAAGGCTAAAAAAAGTTTGCTATGGAATCCTAAATATGGCATTAGAGATATGCTGGATACCGCCTGGAAATGGGAACTAAAACTGCAAAACGAAGGCTTTGGTTCTTAATCAATATGCTTTCTTGGTTTTGCACAATCTTTAATTTTATTACTTTTTTTCATTTTACTTTGCACAAAAATTTTATAAATGTTAGCAGATATTCAGGTTACTGGCAATAAAGACACCCGCAGTGGTTTTGGTGATGGCATTTTAGAAGCCGCACGTAAAAACCCAAATATAATTGCACTTACAGCCGATCTTTTAGGCTCAATGAAGTTGAACGGTTTTATAAAAGAATTTCCGGAGCGTTTTATACAATGTGGCATTGCTGAAGCAAATATGATAGGTATTGCAGCCGGTTTAACGATTGGCGGCAAAATACCCTACACCACTACATTTGCAAACTTTAGTACTGGCCGTGTGTACGATCAAATACGCCAAAGCGTGGCGTACAGTGGTAAAAATGTAAAAATTTGTGCATCTCATGCAGGACTTACTTTAGGTGAAGATGGTGCCACCCACCAAATTTTAGAAGATATAGGCCTTATGAAAATGCTGCCGGGTATGACAGTAATTGTACCTGCAGATTATAACCAAACAAAAGCCGCCACCATGGCTATTGCGGATTATGAAGGGCCGGTTTACCTGCGCTTTGGCCGCCCTGTTTGGCCCATATTTACAAAGCCTGAAGATTTTGTAATTGGCAAAGCGCAAATTTTTAACGAAGGTGCCGATGTAAGCATTTTTGCATGCGGCCACCTTGTTTGGAAAGCTATTGAAGCCGGTAAAATTTTAGCAGAAAAAGGCATTAGTGCCGAAATTATAAACATACATACCATTAAACCACTAGATGAAGCGGCAGTACTTGCAAGTATTAAAAAAACA
>JAGVCC010000330.1 GCA_020059395.1 Chitinophagales bacterium
GCTTGAGCCGGAGCCAAACTTCCACTATTTAACGTAATCTGCTTAACATTTCTGTCACCAGGAATGTTAAAATATACAGTAGCTCCTGTTACATTATACTTTGCTTCAAAATCGAAATTCTCTAAATCAGCTCGTACAAACTGCTGGCTTCTGAATATAACAGCCTGCATACGTCCACCACCGCTTGGTCCTACTTTAATTATTGGGTCTGGAATTCTTTTAACTCTGAAGTCGAAGGGACTTGTTTTTCCATCTGCCGTAACAGTGATACGAGCAGCGCCAGGAGCCGAAACTCTTACTGTTCTTTTTGAACCCGAACCTGAAAGTGTTCCACCTGTCATGCTAACCGTGGTTTTATCCCAACCTGTTCCAGATGAAATAGTCACTGGATTATCTACACCAATATAGAATACATTCATTTTGTCAAGCATAACAGCAGCACCGCCTGGCGTTCCTACTGTATATTCCATCGTGTATGACTTACTTTCCTTGCTGCCGTCAGGTTTAGTATATGTAACTGTTACTGGAACTGATTTGGATCCAGCGCCGTCAACTTGAAATTCTCTTTCAGCAACCCCAGCCGCATTTACTGGAACTGGAGAACCACCTATTGTGATTTGAGGCTGAGCCTGTGTACTGTAAGCACCAACACCTGCTGTAATTTTCATTTTATCGCCAGGCATTAAATAGTTTGAACTTTGTCCAACAATAGCCGCAAACTGATCATAAATTACTTTTACTTCACCGATTTTACTATGACAGTAAGTAACTACTTTATTTTCTGCATTGCGAACATTATTTTGAAACTTACTCAACATAGTCAAAGCCGCTACTGTTGGAGTCATGTGGAAATAACCCGTGGTAAAATCTTTTTGTTTACCATCTCTTCCGGTTACCGGAGTTAAATCAACAGGGAAATTTGTTGAAAACTCAGTTTTAATGTCGGGATCAATAGCTAAAACTTTAGTTTTATAGTCAAGCAGTGCCTGTTCTAATTTTTTGCCTTCGCCACCTGTTTCAAATATTCGTGTAGAAGCATCCAGATTATCTTCTTTAAAATCCTCAACATCTTTGCCATCTTTATTAACAATCTTAAGTCCTGCGCCTTCCTTCAGTTTTTTCTTTAAGCCTTCTATATAAGTTGAAAGGTCATCGGAAAGCTTTTTTACCTGGCCAGATGCATTCGTCCACTTTTCAAGCTTAGCTTTATCAACTTGTGGATCTTTAACTTTATCAGATAAAGATTTAAACAGTGTCGCATTACCAGCTTCAATATTATCATTAGAGCTTATAAGGCTTTTATCAACTGTTTTAAACGCTTCAATAACTTCGTTAGAAACGTTAAGGGCCAAGATGGCTGTTAACACCAAGTACATGATGTTAATCATCTTTTGCCGGGGCTCTTTAGGTAAAGCCATAGTATTTTAATTTACGGGTTGTTTAAGTTATTGTTTTCTTTTTGGTATTGGGGGGTTTTGAAGTTTGGTAAGGTTGATAGGTTTAAGATTAAGGCGGTTGCCCTAAACTTTATAACTGTTAACCACAAACAACAAACCGTAAACGTATATTATCTGCCTTGCATTGCGCTAAGCATATTGCCATATACTGCATTTAAGCGGCTTAAGTTGCCTGCTAAAGCACTAATCTGGTCTTTTGCTTTACCTGCGTCTTCCACACTGCTCATCATGGTAGCGCTAGCTTCGTTTAACTTGCCATAAAAGTTATTTAAACTTTTAAGGTGGTTATTTGCTTCTTTAAGCTCCAGCTCATAAATAGTATTTAATGAACTTAAGTTTTTTGTTAAGCCCTGCACTTGCTCATGAAAGCCTTTTGCAGACTCTGATGCAGTATTAAACGAAGACATAGTATTGGCACTTGCCGTAAATGCAGCGCTCATACTGCCAATAGCAGTGGTTGCTTCTTTTGCTTTTGCGCCAAAGTCGCTGGTGCTTTTTACAACATCGCTAACATCAGAAATATTAGCAACCGTACCGTTTAATTTATTAAAGCTTTCGCTTAATTTTTTTAGGTTAGATGGATTAATCTCTGCATCCTGCATCATTTTATCCATTGATGCAAGTGGGTTAGCACCCGCTTTTACAGGCTCAGGAATTGCATCGTCTTCTTCATGTGCTTTTGGTTTTAACCACTCAATGGCTGCGTATACCAAGAAGATGGCAGTTTCTGTCCACATACCAACGGTTAATAAAGTATCAGCATAAGCCTGGTGAGTAATTTTTGCCCATGCAGCAAATATAATTACAGCAGCACCAGCACTTACCAGTACATCAATAAGGGTTAAAAAAGTTCTTTTTCTTTGAGCCATGGTTTTTAAAATTTAAAAGTTTTAACTGGGGGTTATTGTTTGAACAAAAGTTTATAAGTTGCCCGTAATTTTCATTATTACGGGCAGCTCAAATAAGTTTTTAGTTTTTGGAATTTTTATCTGTAATTATCTTTTGCCTTTAGCAGGTGCTGGCGGCAAATCAATTACACAACGGAAGCCAATGTACGATTTTGTAGTATCCTGATACTCGTAGTTACGTGTACCGCAACGTAACAAAGCAGCTACATCTTTCCAGCTTCCACCACGTAGTACCTTACGCTTGTCACGTGGCTTATCGGTTTCTTTAGCATTGTATCTGATGTCAGGGTTTAAATCATGCTGAAAATTGTAAGCACCTTCGTAGTATAAAGATGATGTCCATTCAGCCACATTACCAGCCATGTTATACAAGCCAAAGTCATTTGGCCAGTATGCGTCGGCACGTACAGTGTATAAACCTCCATCTTCAGGATAGTTACCACGGCCTGGTTTAAAGTTAGCCAGTAAACATCCTTTTTTATTTCTCATGTAGTAGCCGCCCCATGGGTAAGAAGCTTGGCTTCTGCCACCACGTGCTGCATATTCCCATTGTGCTTCAGTTGGCAGGCGGAAATCAGATTCAGCATTTCTTTTTTTACCCTCTAAAAATGAGTTTAAATAGTGTGTTCTCCATTCGCAAAACGCTGTTGCCTGTTTCCAGCTAATACCCACAACAGGGTAATTACCAAATGCTGGGTGACTGTAGTATTGTTTGCTCATTGGCTCATTGTAAGCGTAAGCAAAGTCACGTATCCAGCACAATGTGTCAGGATGAATTTTTATAGCTTTTTTGATGATGAATTTTGAACGGGGTACGTTGGGATCCCTGTTAGTAGCGGCAGCTTTGTAATCAAAAGTTTCACTTTGATACTCCAGCTTATTGGCATCAATTTCTTTTCTGCCAAAAATGCGGTTATCGGGAGTAAGAATCATGGCATCAATTTTTTCCAAAGTTGCCTTATCACCCCACTTAATAGTTTTGATTTTTTTCCAGTCAAGACGATCAACACCGTTGGCATCTTGTTTTTTGTATTCAAGCAACCAGCCGGCAATTGAATCCTTAACCCAGTTTGTAAACTGGCGGTATTCGTTATTGGTTATCTCTGTGGCATCCATCCAGAAACCACTGATTGAAACCTGTTTGTTACGGGCAGAGAAAGAATAACTTACATCTTCATCGCTTGGGCCCATGTGGAAAGTACCGGGATTAATGTACACCATGCCCGGAGGCTTTGGTAAACTCCAGCGTGCAGCAGGAGCCACACCGTGTAACTGACCATCATTAGGAAGAGCGCCGCCTTTGTTTTTGCCGCCAAGCATTTTACAACTTGTGGCCGTTAATAATGTGGCTGATACAGCCGCCAGATAGAACAATCTGTTCATCATGTTTTTAACTTTGAGGGTGATTAGCAAATGTAACGATAATTTTGATTTAACTTCATTTGACCGTTATCTGCGGATTAAAATTTTTATCAAAAATTAGTCCTTCAAGTGCTTTAAACGGTTAAAAAATGTAATTATTGTGAGTTTATTCCAGAATAATTCCACTTTTCAAAATTATTTATAAAAAAATCTGCATTTGTAAAAGGCGGTAAACATTCATATTGCCTGCACCAAAACAACCGGTTTTGGCCTTCCTCAAACTTTTCTTTAAAAAGCCCTATATGTGTAACTGCACTTTGCCCGTTGCTGCATAACAACATGCGGCCCGGCAAGTAATAACATAAAATTCTGTTTTTTATTGCAGCAAAATCATTTCCGGTTATAATTAGCTGTTGTAAACCAAAAGTATTTTTTAAAATTAAAGATGCCCAAACCCCAAAAGAAGTTGGGTATTTTATTGCAGCATTACCCAACCTTTTTATAAGGCTGTTTGCCAGCGTATTCCATTTAGAATTTCCAAAAACCATGCCCAGATAATTAAGATTTTCGGCCATTATACTGTTGCCTGAAGGTGTAGCACCATCATACACTTCGCTTTTTCTCAAAATCACATCTTGCTGGTTTTTGTGGGTGTATTGGTAAAAGCCACTTTTTTCGTCATAAAAATTCTCTGTAACGTAATTGGTTAAAATTGCTGCCGTATTTAAATAATTAAGGTTTGAGGTTACCTCTTGCAATTGTATACAAGCTTGTATCATGTATGCATAATCATCTAAAAAAGCGGGGTACTTTGCTATGCTATCCTTGTAAGTATGATGCATTGCTGCGCCATTGCTTTCCGCCTTAAATGCCGTCATTAAAAACTGCATGGTATTTTCACCAAGTTCAACATAGTGTGTTTTATTTAATGCGGCGCCGGCTTTGCAAAGTGCCGTAATTAAAAGCGCATTCCAGCCCAGCAAAATTTTGTCGTCGGTAAGGGGCCTTAAGCGCTTATTACGCTTATGTAATAACTTTTTAAGACATTCAGTTAGTTTGCTTTGCAATACAGCCAAATCAATGTTGTGATCTTTTGCAAACAAAGCGGGCTCTTTTAAAATTCGCAGTATATTACTGCCCTCCCAGTTACCATTTTGGGTAACATCATAAAAGGCACAAAAAACTGCGGCATCATCTTCTAAAATTGCGTCAATTTCTGTCTTACTCCACACATAAAACTTACCTTCTTCGCCCTCGCTGTCTGCATCTAAAGCTGCAAAAAAGCCACCATTTTTATGATGCATTTCCCGTATTAAAAACGCAATAGTGTGATTAATTACTATTGCGTATTTTTCATTTTTAGTTATCAAATAAGCATCGCTAAGTACGTTTATAACCAGGGCATTATCGTACAGCATTTTTTCAAAATGCGGTGCCAGCCATTCTGCATCGGTACTATAGCGGGCAAATCCGCCGCCGGCGTGGTCGTATATGCCACCATCTATCATTTTATCTAATGACAGTAATGCCTGGTTTAAAGCCTCTTCATTTTTAGTGTAATGATAAAACTGCAGCAAATATTGTGTGGTAAGTGTTTGCGGAAACTTAGGCGCTTTTCCAAAACCGCCCCAAACGGTATCGGCTTGTTTTAAAATATTTGCAGTGATTTCATTGCAGTGATTTAGTGTAAACAGCCCATCGGTAATTTTCAGATTTTCGAAATTGCTGCTTTGTTTTAAATGCTGTAGCAGGTTTTCTGCCTGTGCTTCAATTTCACCTGGCTTTTGGTTCCATGAACGATTGACAGCGGTTATCACTTCCGTCCACGACGAACGGTTATAAGCTTGCACCGGAGGGAAATAGGTACCTCCATAAAAAGGCTTTGCATCAGGCGTTAAAAACACATTTAATGGCCAGCCGCCACTGCCGGATATTGCTTGTACTGCATCCATGTAAATATGATCCAGATCGGGCCTTTCTTCTCGGTCAATTTTAATATTAATGAAATATAGGTTCATTTTTTCTGCCACCGTTTCATTTTCAAAACTCTCCCTTTCCATTACATGACACCAATGACAAGCCGCATAGCCAATACTAACCAGAATAAGTTTGTTTTCTGCCTTTGCTTTTTGCAACGCTTCGCTTCCCCATGCATACCAGTTTACTGGGTTGTGTGCATGTTGCAGCAGATATGGGCTGCTTTCGTGTATGAGGCTGTTAGTAAATTTATGGGGCATTGTTGTAATTGTATATACGCTAAAATACAAAAGCGGCATTACTGCCGCTTTTAAAATTTTACTGGGTAATTATTTTTTTTTTGCTAATGACAAGTATTGCTCCAGTGCACTTACCATACTGGGGGCTTGTGGTTGCGGCGCTTTAATGTCAAGCACAAGCCCTGCATCTTCAACAGCCTTTAAAGTGTTAACCCCAAATGCCCCAATTTTAGTACCATTCTGTTTAAACTTGGGGAAATTTTCAAGCAGGCTTTTTACGCCGCCGGGTGTAAAAAAACAAATGATATCATAGTTTCTGCCCACCACTTCTTTCACATCGTTGCTTATAATGCGGTACATTACCGGTGTAGCATGCTCACAGTTATTATTTTTAAGCCAGTTGGTAATTTCGCTGTCAAAAGATTCTGAACAGGGGTAGAGGAATTTTTCGTTGTCTTTGTGTTTATTAATAACATCAAACAGGCTCTTATTAGTACCATCGGCGCCATAAAAAACCTTGCGCTTGCGGTATAAAATAAATTTTTGCAGGTACAATGCAACAGCTTCAGTTATACAGAAATACTTAGTATCCTGAGATACGTTTACTTTCATTTCGGTACAAACCCTGAAAAAATGATCGATGGCATTTCTGCTGGTAAAAACAACTGCAGAATAGCTAACAATATCAATTTTTTGCCTTCTAAAGTCTTTGGAGTTAACCCCTTCCACCACTATAAAAGGGTGAAAGTCAAGCGTTATGCCATGCTTCTTCGCCAAATCGAAATAGGGAGATTTTTCTCCTTCAGGCCTGGGTTGGGTAATGAGAACTTTCTTAACCTGTTGGGCCGAAGTATCAGCTTTTGCGGAACCGTTTTTAACCATAACTGTTTTTAGGTAAATGGTTTTGCAAAATTACAGGTTTTTATGTAACAAAATCACTACAGCCTTGTAAATGAGCAAAAGGGGTATAACTTCCACACCTGTCAAATACAGTATAAAATGAAAGCGGTTAATTTTCAACTGATTTTGCAACAAACCATACGATCTTAGGAAACGAAGCAGTAGTAACAAGCCGGCAAAGAGCAACGATAATAAAGCCGCGGCGGCGGCAGTATTATTACCGGCAAAAGCCATTAAAATGGTGAATGGCAATAAAACGATACCCAAAATTTTATTTATCAGAAATATTACAAAAACATAAGTGTCGGTGGTTTGAGTGTAACCTGTTACCCAGCCGGTAAATTTAAGGCTGCTGTATTTGCTAAAATAAACAACCGCCACTGTACATATACACACCGTCCAAAAAACCCAATATTTAACGTTTGGTACCGCATGGTATTGGCGTAACAAAAAGTAAATGTAAGTGCCTGTGCTTAGTATAAAAAAAAGATTGAACAACATTGATGGCAGCTTGGCCTGCACCAATTGATCGGTAAGCTGGCTTTGGCGCAACGACGTATTAAAAAACACCCTGAAAAGTGTACTAAAATAACGAGCATAAAAAAACCGCAGCAATGCCAGCAGCAGCACCAGCAGCAGTAAAGTGTAAAAGAAAATATCGTTTGCAGTATGCTGCCTAAATTTAACCGGCATGGCCACAGGCGTGCCTGCACTGTTTAAATATTTGTTTTGCAACTGCAATTGTTGCAATGCTGTTTGATAATGGTTAACCGCAATAACCGCAGGCAACGTATCTTTTTTTAATGCAAGAGTATCTGGCTGCTGCGCAACAGCAAAAGATGATGAGAAAAATAAAATGCTGAATAATAAAAACTGCCTCACGCAGGTAAATACTTTATGCAAATGTAAAGGCAGTAACCCACATTATTAAAAGTAATTAACGTAACCAAAATGTATTTTACTTGCCTGGCGCAAATTAAACGGCACATCTCCTCGGTTGCCTATAGCATAACTTATATTAAGTAAGCCCAGTTTGGTTTCCAGCACAGCACCCAGCCCACCGGAAAGAAAGTTGTTAGTGAGATTTACTTGCTGGTGTTTATTCCGTACCCAGCCAGCGTCAGAAAAAATGAAGAAGTAGGAGTTTAATGCTGTACGCACCCTATATTCTGCAGTGGCCACGGCATAGCGTGTGGCATAAACGCTTTCTTCATCAAACCCACGCAACAAACGGTAACCGCCAATTTGAAATAACTCATTTCTAAAAATACCCGGGCTTTGAAATAATCCTGCATTGGCACCCAACTTTAAAGTGCCTTGCTTGCCCAGTGGAAAATAATGAGCCCCATATACTTTTATGCGAACCTGATAAGATTTTTCTTTTAGGGAGTCGTAAAGTGAAGCATAATTAAAAGACGGGTCTTTTATAGTGAGTATGGTGTTATTACGCTTTATTGTTTTTAAACCCGCCAACGATGTTATTCTAATTTCATTGCCACTGCGGGGATTAAGGCGGTAATCAGTTTTGTTAAACAGGTAATCTACACCAAAACTGGTGGAGCCTACATCAATATTAAAAGGCAGCATTTTTGTGGCCCTAACCAAATTTGTATCCACACCATTTGCAAGCAAAAAACAATTTTGCCATTGCGCAAACAGTTTTATGGTTTGATGAACAGATGTTATATAACTTACACCCAACTGCCCGTTAACTTGCACAAATGAAGAGTCTTTTTTAAACAGGTCAAATGCAAGATCAACACCAAACTTTGACTTGAAAATATAGGGCTGCTGGTATGCTAAGTTTAACCGTGGAGATTGCAGCTGCAGCTGCTGCCAGTTAACAACTATATTCTCCCCTCTGCCAAGCGCATTTTTTAAATTAAGGTTTACATCGGCAGTAAGCTGAAATTTTTGTGCCTGGTTTGCCGCCGGTAAAATACCCAGTAAAAAATTAAACTGGCTGCTTTTTTTAGGCGCTAAATAAAGATTTAAAATGGCACCAGAACCAAGCATGGTAATATCAGCTGGCTGCAGCTGTTGCAGGTAAGGCAACTCTACAATACGCTGGCTTAACTGTTCCAGCTTAACTTTACTATATAAACTGCCATTAGGGATACTTGTGTACTGCTGCATAAATGCATTGGCTATTTTAGCACCACCAATAATACGCATGCTGTCAATATGATACAGTAATCCGGGTTCTGCTTTAAGCAAGGCATTCAGTTTGTCATCGGTAATTGTAATACTGTCTAGATATATTTTTGCAAAAGGGTAACCGTTATTTTCATAATAATTGAGCAAGCGTTGCTGCATCTGCTGCAGTTTTTTAAAATCAATTTTTTTTTCATCAAAATCTTTTTCTATAAACCCGGCGGCGGCCAGTGCTTTTTTATCAATATTACTTGCAGCAATATTTTGCCACAGATATTTTTTGCCCAAATAGATTTTTGCAAATGTTGTATCGACATTTCCCCAAATGCTATCAACAGAAGCGGTTGCGTACCCCTGTGTGTTAAACAAACCCGGCAGACTGTTTACGTAACTGCGGCATTGCTGCTGATCATTGAAAGACGCAGGCAAATTAAATACACTTATATCTTCACCTACATTAACAGAAAAAATTACAAGAATGTGCGCTTGCATTTTAACACTTGCCTGCTGGCAAAAAGCCTGTTGCAGTATTATTAAACTGCACAAAAAATAAAACAGGCCTGTTTTAAACAGCAGCGGTGTAACTTTACTCATTGGTTTTCAAAACTAAAATTTTATATTGATGTGCCTGCAAATTGTTTGGCAGACTCATTGTATCTAAAAATAAATTTACAATCATTGGCAGGCATTTATATTCATATTCCGTTTTGCAGGCAGGCATGTCATTACTGCAATTTTCATTTTTCAACTTCGTTGAAAAATAAGGATGCCATGGTGCAAGCAATAGTTGATGAAATTACATTAACCCCTTACTTTTCCCACAGTAAAAAAACGTCAATAACCACCATTTATTTTGGAGGTGGTACTCCCAGCCTTTTAACAATTGCCGATTTAGAGAAAATTTTTAAAATCTTGCACAAGAAATTTGCCATTGCGGTAAACGCCGAAATTACTTTGGAAGCCAACCCGGATGATATTACTGACCAAAAGCTTAAAGATTGGAAAAAGACAGGAATAAACCGGTTTAGTCTGGGTATACAAAGTTTTGATGAAGCGGAACTGCGCTGGATGAACAGAGTGCATACTGCCAAAGAATCTTTGCAATGCATTGATAAAATAAGAAACGCAGGGTTTGATAATTTTTCTGTTGATTTAATTTATGGTTCCCCATTATTAACCAATAAAGGCTGGAAGAAAAATGTGGATACAGTAATAAA
>JAGVCC010000108.1 GCA_020059395.1 Chitinophagales bacterium
AATTTATTTAATTAATAAAAATACCGAAGCTTACCTGTTTACTTACAATTTTGTAATAGATGGCATAAGTCAGTTTAAATTAAATAATACCATTTTGCCGCAGGCAGATTTTTACCTGCATGATGTGCCTTTTGAAGACCTGAGCGATAACCCCAAATTTGATTTTGAGTTTAGCCAGGCGGAGCCGCAAAAGCGCAAAGCACCTTATTACGAAGCATCGCTAAAACTTAAAGGCAAACAGGTATTTAAAAAGCTGGAAGAACTGCAGCAAAAAAATGAACCCCAGTTTGGCTACGAAATCTTTTACACTTACCCCGATAAGGTGGAAGAAGAAAAAGTTGATCTCAGCCGTTTAGGTAATGCCGGTTTTAGGGTATATGATGCCACACAGGCAAAAGCACATATGGCACCGGCCCGTTCGGTGGTGGATTTGCATATAGAAAAACTTACAGACAGCTGGAAGCATATGTCCAATTTTGAAATATTAACGCTGCAGTTACAAACCTTTGAAAAATATTATGAGCTTGCGGTGGCACATCACCTTAATGAGTTTACAATAATACACGGTGTGGGTGCTGGTAAACTTAGGGAAGAAATTCATGACATATTAAGATTAAAAAAAGAAGTGAAGTCGTTTGTAAACCAATATACTGACCGTTTTGGCTATGGCGCCACAGAAATTTATTTTAATAATTGATTTTTTGCTTAGCCGGAATTGCTTATTTTCGCCCAATAATTTTTGTACCCCCCTCCGAAAGCAAATTCTCCAAAGAACAGTATGTTATTCATTTGTAAACCCTTGTGATTTACAACAACCAGCTAAACTATTTTGCTTTGAGGTCAATTTTACTTACTGTTTTCATTATTATTATTTGTATTGGTGTAAAAGCACAGGCTTTTACTGCATCCCGTCTTTTAGATATTGCCGCCGTGCCAAAGCCTAAATTTGAAAGTTATATTTCAAAACAAAATTTTATCAGCCAGGGTAGCGATTATAAAGGTGATACCATTGTAAGAGAGTTTAAGTATCGTTCACATTCAAAAGGTGGTAAAAAAGATTCTATAGACAGGAGCCTTACATATTTTGCCACTAAAGAAGATTTTTCTTTTGTGTTTGTAACATTGTCAGCCAATGAAGGTAAACGCATTTTGAAAGAACTGAAAAAAGATGGTTTTTTCTGCAATAATGAAAAAGATTCTGTTACAGCCAATTGCCTTTTATACCAGCACAACGATTTTACCGTATTGGTATCACAAAAACCTGTGGATACACTGATTGAATATTCTTTCCTTATAAAAAAGCAGCCGCTGCCTAAACCTAAAGAAATAAAATTTGCAGAAGATTTAACTGCTTTTACATCACATGAATATTTGAGATTTTACTTTGGTGAACAGAACGTAAAAACTGATATTTATTATCTTTCGGATACCCAAATTGGAAAATGTACAGTGCTTTTTCCAAACACTGGCAGGCAGGCCGTTTTTTTGTGGAAGGATGAAATGAATAATAACCTTTTATCTAAAATTTATATTGGCGGGCAGTTGCGTACAGGAAGTGCAGTAGATTATGGGCAGAATATTGCAGAAAATTTGTGGCAGCTAAAAAGTGGTGTGCATCCGGGCATGAGTTTATACACTTTACGCCTTTTAAATGATGCCGCTTTTAATTTCTATGGTGGTAACAATGCAAAAACCGGAATGGTATTAACTGACAGTACGGGTAAACTTAATTTTAAAAAAGAAAATATTATTCTTAGCTGCATGAACTGCAGCGATAATGGTTTTTTACGTAAAACAGTTATCAATTCAGACGAAGCGCTGGAAGCAGAGCGGATTTTATTTGTACACACAATTATTATAGAAACAGACGTAAATAAAAAACAACTCAATTAACCGCCTCCGATTCAATAACCTGCTTAAAATTATTTTCGTTTTCCAATATCCAAACCGGCAATTGCGTTTGTGCAATTTTCCAATCATCTTCCTGTTTACACATATCAAACACTATACGGTTTCCCCGGTCATCTGTTGTGTTAATTGAAAAGAATGTTTTGTGAAATGTTTCGCCATACTTGCGGAAATTAAATTCTCTTAAACGGCCCTCGGCTTTAATCAGTTTCGTAAACTGAACATTTTTAAAAAACTGGAGTTTCATTGTGTGAGATTTAGGTATGTTGGGTTAATAATATTTTAGCAATTTCAATGCCACAGCTGTTCTTTCTCTTTGCGGAAAAGTAATTGTGAGAAAAAAATAACAACTTTCACTTGCATAAAAAACACCGAACAATACATAGTAAGGTTAAATACTTAACCAAACTGCTTACTAGCCGGTGTCTCATCTATAGGTAATACAGTAAAGCGGCAGTTAAATAAAAAACCCCTTGTATCTGTGTAATGAAATTAGTTATTTTACAGTAGCAGATAAATATATATGATGTTTACTTGTCCACTGTTTTTACACCTTTAAATGCAATATGGGGTTTGGCATAGCTTATGTAAGCGCTGTTAATAATTTGCTAACAGGAAGCTGCCGCAAACTATAATGTTTAAACATTGTACATTTGTGGCTGTTTTAAAAGTTTATAAAATGGAAAAAGCAAAATCTAAAGGCTGGTTGAAAAAAATTTTAATAGCTGGTGGTATTTTGCTGGTTGCAGGCGCTGCCATTGCTTGGTACCTGTTTAATTTAAAGTTTGATGATACCAAAACTGTTAAAGCAGATTACACAGTAAATGCTGCTGCATTTTTAAACGAATTTAAACCGGACGACAGTACCGCAAATGTAAAATACAAAGACAAAATAATTGTGGTAAACGGGCGTGTGAGTGAAACTGAAGCAGCGGCAGATGCAAGTATTAACATTAAAATTACAGATACACTTACAGATAACTACATCATTTTTAGTTTTCAGGATCAATCTCTTAATGAAGCAAAAAAAATAAAGGCAGGAGACAGTGTATCAATAAAAGGTTCGTTCAGTGATGGGGTTTACAGCGATATACTGGAAGTAATGACGGTAAATTTTAAACGCTGCACACTTGATAAATAAATACTTAACAAATAAAAACTACAAAATGAAAAAAACAATCCTTGTGCTTTCACTTGCTGTTGTATCGGCAGTATCTTTTGCACAAAAGAAAAAAACAACAACATCAGCCACTGTAAGTTTTGATGCTACCACCAAGCTGGATGCATTGCCAAAGGCCGATAACAAAACTGTTGTGGCTGCTTTAAATACAAAAACTGGTGCAATTGCTTTTGAAGCCGTTGTTAAAAATTTCTCTTTTTCTAATCCAAAAATACAGGAGCATTTTAATGGTGCACAATGGATGGATTCAGATAAATTTCCAAAAGCATCTTTCAAAGGAAAAATTACAAATCTATCTACAGTAAATTTTAAAGCCGATGGTACATATAGCGGTACTGTTGAAGGAGATTTAACTATGCATGGCGTAACTAAAAAAGTATCAGCCCCTGCTAAATTTGTTGTTAGCGGTTCAAATATTACGGCAACATCAGAATTTAGTGTAAAGGTTGCCGATTTTAATGTTAGCGGCCCTGCAATTGGTGCCGGTAAAGTGGCAACCGACCCTAAAATTACCGTAACAGCAGAATTTAAATAATTGAAGTATCAGTAAAAGAAAGCCTCAGTACAATCAGTACTGCGGCTTTCTTTTACCAGTTAATTGCTGCAGCAGGACACAGCATGACAATTAGCTGCTTGCTTTGGATTATACTGCATTATATTTAAAAACATATTGCGCATATGAAAATATTGCTTCGTTTTACGGCAGCTGTTTTATTTTTTATTACAAACAGCAGTACAGCACAAAAATTACCAAAGAAAAAAACGGTTTTAAAAACTGTTACTGTAGCCAATAAATACTTCATGCAAAAATGGCCCGATCCCGGCAAACCGATTTTTGTGCCAAGCCGTAACCGTACCTGGCCCAGCAATATATGGACAAGGGCTGTATATTACGAAGGGTTGATGGCGTTATACAGTATTGATAAACGCAAGGCCTATTATGACTATGCAATTGATTGGGCTAATAAACACAAATGGAATTTACGCAACGGAACAAAAACACGTAATGGTGATGATCAGGCTTGCGGCCAAACATATATTGATCTTTATAACATAGATAAAAAGCAGTTTTATATTGACAGCCTTAAGACTTCAATAGACAAAATGAAAGCCAGCGAAAAAATTGACGACTGGCATTGGATTGATGCCATACAAATGGCGATGCCTGTTTTTACACAACTGGGTGTTTTGTATAATGACACTAGCTATTTTAACCGCATGTATCAAATGTATGCATACACAAAATTTAAGCATGGCGATAATGGCCTGTATAATGCTGCAGATGGTTTGTGGTGGCGTGACAAAGATTTTGACCCGCCATACAAAGAACCCAATGGTGAAGACTGTTATTGGAGCCGTGGCAATGGCTGGGTGGTTGCCGCATTGGTTCGTGTGTTAAGTATTTTACCAAAAACTGATACTCACAGAGATGAATACATTGCAGATTATAAAGCAATGATGAATGCCTTACTGCCTGTACAGCGCAGCGATGGTTACTGGAATGTAAGCCTGCACGACAGTACTAATTTTGGCGGCAAGGAAATAACGGGTACCAGTTTATTTATTTACGGCATGGCATGGGGTATTAATACCGGCATGCTTGATAAAAAAATATTTTATCCCGCTGTTGCCAAAGCATGGAATGCAATGGCAAAAGAAAGTGTGCATCAAAATGGCTTTTTAGGTTTTGTTCAGGGCACTGGTAAAGAGCCTAAAGAGTCGCAACCGGTATTGTACGACAGGCAGCCAGACTTTGAAGATTTTGGCCTTGGTTGTTTTTTACTGGCAGGGAGTGAGGTATATAAAATGAAGCGGTAACTAATTTTCTTTTACACAACTTTAAAATTTTTTCTGCTCCTCAATTAAGGGAATAAAAAATAAATTTTGATAAACTAAATTAATTAGTATATTTGTGCTAATCAAATTAGTTCATTATGTCAACAGCCGGATTAAATTTAAAATATCTGCGCAAACTGCGTGGATGGACACAGGAAGAATTTGCCAACAAAGTAGGCATTAAACGTTCGCTTGTGGGTGCGTATGAGGAAGAGCGTGCCGATCCCCGAATTGATGTGCTGGAAATTGTAGGAGATATTTTCAAGCTGAGTTTGGATGACTTGTTACTGAAGGATTTAAGTAACACCGGCGGCAGTTACCTTAATAAGCGGCGTCAGCAAAAAATGATGAGTGCAGACAGAAACCTCATTCATTTTGTGCCCGTAAAAGCGGCGGCAGGTTATTTAGCCGGTTATGCCGACAGTGAATTTATTGATGAGCTGAATACATTTACGCTGCCTATGTTAAGCGGCGGCAATTACAGAGCATTTGAAATAATAGGAGACAGTATGCTGCCCACACCCAGTGGAAGTATTATTGTTGGTGAAAAAGAGGAAGGCGGTATTGATGATATAAAAAATAATATGGCTTATATAGTGGTAAGCCGTAATGAAGGTATTGTTTATAAAAGAATTGTAAAGAACAATAAAGTAAAAAATAAACTTACGCTGGTAAGCGACAATCCGCAATATCAGCCTTACCAGGTAAATGCTGATGATATTGTAGAGCTTTGGCAGGCACAGTCTGTTATAAGCAAAGTAACCGTACAGCAGCGTTGGGATGTAAATACTCTTGCTAATTTGGTGAATAATCTGCAAGATCAGGTTAGTACACTGAAGAAGAAAATGAACTAAAATTTCTAAAAAGGGTTGACGATTTTTTAATACAGAAAATACTGTACTGATAAACTATTGTTTAAAATTTGCGTATGCTGGCCAAAGAACTGTTAATATTAAATTTTGAAGAAGTGCGCAGGCGCAGCATTAAAGTATGGAAAGGTATTAATGAAGATTTACTTTTCTGGAAGCCTGATGCAGATGCCATGAGTTGTATAGAAATGGTAAGGCATGTGCTTGAGGGAGAAAATATTTATCATCATATTGTATTGCACAAAGGAGATGTGGGCAATTTTGAAAGCCCTTTAAAAAGTAACCCGTTTTTAACCGTAGAAGACGAACTGAAACAAGCCCAGCCCTACCGTGAGCGTTTTTTGCAGATGGTACACCGCTTTTCTGCAAAAGACCTTGACGAAATATACATAACCCGTAAAGAACTGGGGCAGCGCCGTAAGCTTGGCGACTATTTGTTGCGTATTGCTTATCATGAAGCTGTACATGCAGGACAGCTTTTAAACTATTTACGCACAGCTAAAGTAAGCCGTCCAAAAATATGGGATTAGTAACCCGGTAAATACCTATTTTTATCATTCAACTTAGATACATCGATAACACAAAAAACACAACACAATGATTAAACTACAGGTAATTGGCAATCTTGGTAAAGATTGCATTGTAAAAGAAATTAACGGTAAAAACGTAATTAATTTCAGTGTGGCACATACCGAAAGGTATAAAGACAGTCAGGGAAATCAAAAAGAACGCACCACTTGGGTGGAATGTGCATACTGGACAGACCGCACTGCTGTTGCACAATACCTTACTAAAGGCAGAACTGTTTATGCAGAAGGCGCACCAGAAGCAGATGCTTATACCAATAAAGAAGGCCAGGCTGCTGCCACTTTAAGAATGCGTGTGCAAACTGTACAATTGTTAGGCGGTGGTAATAGCGAAAGTCAGGGGGCCAATGCTGGCAATGTTAGTTATAACACTAATACAGCAAAACCAGTTGCTGCCGCAACACCAGCCCCGGCTCCCGTTGCAGACAGTGGGGATGATCTGCCTTTTTAATTTAGTAATGACTTTACAATACGCAAAGAGGCTGTTTTTACAGCCTCTTTTTAATTATGTGTCTCTTTTCAAAAAAATTAAACTGATATATAATTGTTGCCTTTAAGCCCCCGCCACAAAAAACATATATACCATGGCAACACTTAAAGCAATAAGTATAGCTGCTGCTAAGGTTGCAGATATTTTAGAGCGTTTAACCATACTTACCAATAAGCCAACCGCCATAATTACAAGCCCCAGCCATACTAAGTTTATGTAAGGAAATTCATAAGCCTTCAATGTTATAAAGTCAATAAATGTACTGCTTTCCTTTACACCAATTTTTATTTTCTGGTTTTCGGCAACACCTGAAAAACGCAAAAACATGTTTTGTGCATACAGTGTATCATCAATATAAAGCCCGTTAAGGCTATCTAGTTTTATAGCAGGTGAAGATTGAAAACGTTTGCCATCTTTTGAAACCACTGTAATATCAGCGGTAATTACTGCACCGTCTAAAACTGCGGCGTTATTATTAATATTTTTGGTTACACCATTTAAAATTAAATAACCGTTATTGTAATAGGCTGTATCACCGGGCCCAATTTCTTTTATGTTAAACTGAGTAGTGTCGTTTTGGTTACGTACAGGATTAATACTGCTGATATAAGTATAGATATCTTTGGTTAAATAACGTTTTGTGCTTGGGTTGCTGCTCTTTAATTCATTTTTACCAAGATAAATATCTGGTGTCAGTTCAAACTGTTCAGCAGAGTCGTTGCTTACCATTTTTATTTTATAAAACTGGCGTCCCTCTTCATGTCCGGCACTGTCACCGGTATAAGTAAGTTTATAATTAAGCATCCTTGTGGGCAAATCTCTCAAAAGCGTAAGGTTCTCCAGCGGATTTTCTGCCTGATTACCTTTATCATCTTTACCAAATGGAACATTGATGCCGGTTACACTGTTATCGCTGATTATTTTTTTGTTGGCGCTGGAAATAATCATACCCGCCAGCATTAATGCAAAACCAAGGTGTGTAATGGAGCCGCCTGCGCTTTTAATATTGCCTTTTAAACCCGTCCAGATATACGTGGCATTTGCAACAACAGCATAAACAGCCGCTACAAGTGCAGCATATAAAGCCCCTAAAAAGCCAGGGCCGTGTTTGTAAAATGTAAGTGGATAAAAAAACGCTAACAACACAGCAATACCTGCAGTTATTAGTGTAGGCAGTGCAATTTTTTTAAGCGTATAATTTTGTGGTGTGCTTTTGTACTTAAAATACTGCGTAACGGCTGTAAGCAGGCCAATAATAAGTGCCACCAGCACCATTATTTTGTTGTAGCTAAACTCCACATCTTCAGCAGGAGCAATATTGGTATTGAATATTTTGTTGTAAACAGGTACCGAAGTTTTTGCAATAATAAACAGGGCAGATAAAAAGAATACAATTGCTCCAATAAACATCCAGAATTCACGACTGTTGATTTTTTCTTCGGTTTGTAAGCTGTGAATCTTTTTATTATTTCTTATCAGCAGCACAAATGGCGTTATTGTAAATGCTGCCATAAATAGCTTAAGCAGCAGTTTCATTATTTCATCTTTTTCTGTAAACGCATGTACAGACGTATCGCCTAAAACACCGGTACGGGTTAAAAAAGTGGAGTACAATACAAAGCCCAGCGTTAAAAAAACAAACACATAACTTGCTTTTAATGATCTTTCAGTGGCTTTATAAATTAACATAGTGTGCAGGCCCGCCACCAATATCATCCATGGCACCAGCGAAGCATTTTCTACAGGATCCCAGGCCCAGTAACCGCCAAAGGATAATGACTCATACGCCCATTTTCCACCCATCATGATACCAACACCCAGTACACACAAACTAAACAGCGTCCACGGAAGAGCAGGTTTCACCCAATCTCCAAAACGTTTTGTAAGTAAACTGCCAAACGCAAAACCAAAAGGAATAATGGTACTGGCAAAACCCAGAAACAATACCGGCGGATGAATAACCATCCAATAATTGCGGAGCAATACGTTAAGACCTACACCATCTTTTATATAACTTAAATAATCGGGGCGGCTAAAAACGGGGCCGTTAATTTCATTACGGGTTAAAGTAAACGGACTGCTTCCAATTCTTATCTCTCCAAAATAAAGCCCCAGCAGCATCAGCAGCAAAAAAAACTGCGCTATATTCAATACAGTCATTACAGGTGCTTCCCATTCTTTTTCTTTCCATATTATAAGTACACCTAGCAGACTGTGCCAAATCGTCCACAATAAAAAACTGCCTTCCTGGCCTTCCCAAATACAGGCAAGCAAATATTTTGCTTCCAGCTCTTTACTTGCATGCTTGTAAGCATACATGTACTCAAACAAATGGTTTTTACAGATGTAAAAAATAACTGCAAAAATTATAAAAATAGAAACCGTTTCGGTTAAAAAAGAAATGCGAGCAAAACGCAGCCACGTTTTTTTCTCCTGTATATCAGTTTTGCGGCTGGCAATAAAATAACCAATGGTGCTGGTAATGGCAGCAGCGAAGGCAAGCAAAACAAAAAAATGTCCTATTTTCCCTGGCAACAGGTGTTCGCCTTCAAACTGCATAATGCGTAATTGTGTATGTTAATATTTTTTTACCGCTGAGTCAGCAGTGGTGTTTTGTTGAACGTTTGCCGGAGCTGCGGTGTTTTCCGTTACACTTTTTTCCAGTTGTGTCTTATCATCTTTATACTTGCTGGGGCATTTAAGGGTAATGCTTTTGCATTCAAAAACATTTCCCTGCATTTTACCCTGCAGTACCACACGTTCGCTTTGTTCCAGTTCGGCCGGTTTACTATTATGGTAAACAACTTTTGTTTGCCCGCCAAGGCTGTCCACCACACTAAAGCTCACGTAGTTGGGGTTTTTAATGGCATCATATTCTATTGGCTGGCTGCGGTCTAACTTGGCAATGAGGTGTACATACTTACCTTGTTTGGCTTTTGCAGAACCTATAGAATCGTAAGTGGAAAAATCGGAGGCAGGAAAACCGAAAATAATAAGTGCCACTATGGCTGCGGCTATACCTGCAAGCAAAAAAATACTGGATTTCTTCATAGCTCGTAAAATTTTCGCTGCAAAGTTATGCCTTTACAAGTATCATTTCTTTAAAAAGCTGTTATTTCATAAGGTAAAAATAGGCCGCAGCATATAAGAATAAAATTTATGGTTGCCAGATATTTATTTTAGGTACTGCCATAACAAAACGCACCTTAATAGCGTTAGTTGTAAGTGTTTTGTAACATGCAACTAATTTATTCAAATACACTACTATCTTTGCGCACTCGTACAAAAAACAGGCATGACAGACCTTTCCAAATTTGACCCCAACGCCGCCGGCAACCCTGATAACAACATCTTTAGTTTACCCTTTACTAAAAATGAAGCAAAAGTGATTATTATGCCTGTGCCATGGGAGGTTACAGTAAGTTATCATTCGGGTACTGCAAGGGCGCCAGAACATATTTTTAATGCCAGCCTGCAGGTTGATTTGTTTGATCTAGATTACAAAGACGCCTGGAAAGAGGGGTTTTATATGCCTCCCTGTGATAAAAAAATACAGCTAAAAAGTGACTACTTGCGTAAAGAGGCAGAATTGTATATCAACTACATTTCTCAGGGAGAGGCAGTAAGCGATAATAAGTTTATGTGCAAAACCCTTAAGGAGATTAATGAAGGCAGTGTTTTTTTAAACGGCTGGGTATATGAACAAACAAAAGCGCTGCTAAATGACGACAAACTGGTAGTATTATTAGGTGGAGACCACAGCACACCTTTAGGCTATTTTAAAGCCATAGCAGAAAAGTATGGTGATTTTGGCCTGTTGCAAATTGATGCACATTGCGATTTACGCAAAACCTATATGGGGTTTAAATACTCCCATGCATCGGTTATGTACAATGCCATGGAAGAAATAAATGAAGTGACGAAATTAGTGCAGGTTGGTATACGTGATTTTTGCGAAGAAGAGTTTGATTACATGTTAAACAGCAACGAAAGGATTATCAGTTACTTTGATAAGGATATTAAAGAGCGCCAGTATCAAGGACAGGCATGGCATGAAATTGCTAACGAGATTGTAAATCATTTACCACAGCAGGTATATATAAGTTTTGATATTGACGGACTGGACCCCAAACTATGTCCGCATACAGGCACACCGGTGCCGGGTGGCTTTGAAACAGAGCAGGTATTTTATCTATTTAAACGCATACTGCAAAGCGGCCGTAAAATTATTGGTGCCGATTTAAATGAAGTGGGCGTAAGCCGCAGCGAATGGGATGAAAACGTAGGCGCCAGGTGTTTGTTTAAATTGTGTAATTTGCTGGTGGCTGCCAACAGCTTATAAACCCCATGGTTTCTTCATATACTTTTACACTTAAGCCGGAAAAGCAATCATCTTTTTACCGCATTGAATTACTGGTGGTGCTGTTGCATTTACTTACTTTCATCATTCTGGCAGTTTCCCGTTTTCCTGAAAATATTGCAGTGCTTTGTGTGGGGATTGCAGTAGTAATTGTGTACTACCTGTATGTCTTTACCAGGAAAAGTAAATCAAAGCAATCTAATTTAATTCTGGTGCCGTTGATAGTATTTGTATTGTGGTGGTTTTATTCAGGTGTATATTGGATGGGAGTACTTGTTTTGATTTTCAGCGTTTTTGCTGTTTTATCAAAACAAAAAATGCAGGTAGATTTTTCTGCAACTGCAATACTGTTTAAATCGTTTTCCCCAAAAACTATTAACTGGGCCGATTTAAATAATGTGGTTTTGAAAGACGGCCTGCTTACCATTGATTTTAAAAATGATAAACTGATACAGCAACTGGTAGAAGAAGACAAGGCAAATGAAACTGCTTTTAACTCCTTTTGCCAAAAACAGCTTAAAGCCGCCGCAGTCCAAAACCTGCCTTCATCCAACTCCTGACTTCCATCTCCCTTCTCCCAGCATCCCCAACTTTAATTTTAAATTCGTGTGGAATTTTTTCATCTTAGCATCAAAGCACAAAACCAACTGTTATGCAAACCCAATACACCCTTCCGGTTGTACATCCTGCGTTTGAGTTATTAAAACGCAGTGCCCGTGTACTTCACTTTATTGCTGCCAGTGTTATACTTATTAATGCCATACACATTTTGCAGGCGCATGATGGTAACCAAGTGCTGTGTTATACACAAATGGTTATAGCTGCTGATATTTTTTTACTGGTATTTTTTGGTGGTGTGGTATTGATAGAAGCGCCCCGACTGAACCTAATTTTCAGGCTTATAGAAACACTTACGCTGTTTGGTATTGCCATTACCCTGCGTGGCGATGGTCATACCTGGTTTGCTTTAGTGCACAGCATTGCCTCAGCAGGTTACCTGTTTTTATTTTACAGGGAGTGGCGGGTAATACGCTCCGAAGCAGTGGATATAAAACCAACCGGCATCAGCTTTCCTAATTTTGTAAAAGATGCAGAAATAGGGTGGAACGAAATAAAAACCATTGTACCCAAATACCACAGCATACTTATTGAAACCCTGCGCAACCAAAAAATTGAGTTTAACCTGCGGCAGAATTTAAAAATTGATGAGTTGCAGCAAATTGACGATTTTTGCAAAAAACATCTTGTTAATGGATAATGAGACAATGGATAATGAATAATTTTCCACTTCCTTTATTATCTAGTATTAAATTATCAATTATCCATTCATGCACTCGCCTTATATACTTTACTCCGACGGGGAAGGAAATATTTTTGAAGACACTTCCTTATATGTTGTTGGCCGCAGTGGCTGGGATGCCGTGCCTGTACCGGCCGACGAATGGATTGAATTACCCAATGGTGGAAATTTATACGAACTGCCCGGCCGCAAAGGCATTGGTGTTGATGTACAAACAGGAGAAATGCGTCTTTGTGAAAAGGGCTGGGCTGTAGCCGCTTTTATTCCTCCGGCGCATACCGGTTTATACATTGCAGCTTACGAAACAACCCCCGATGCACCAACGCTGCCTTTGTTTTGCTACACAGCAGCCGGATGGCACAATGATAAATTTTATGTACCTGCAGTGCGTATAGAAAAAGATATAAGGCAGGAGTGTGAAGGGTATGATGATGAACTGATTGAAAATGGCGCTGCACAATTATTAAAAAATTACCCGGAAAACCGTTTGGTAAAACACCTGATGGAAAATTGTTGCCTTACCTACACCTGCCCGGCAGCAAGAAATTTTGCATTGGGAAGATGGGAATG